>DATNOY010000518.1:0-4607 GCA_036703495.1 Coleofasciculaceae cyanobacterium | reverse complement strand
TCACCCTTGTCATGTTTTTTGAGCGGACAAATGCCAGGCGTCTGACGGATCGAATGAGCGTCTGTTTCTGCCTCTAAGCGATCGCGTAAATACAGATAAAGTTCCGTTGCGGTAATCACCCCATCGCCCGCCGGTTGACCTGGCTCAGCTGGCGGGTAAGCATCCGCTTTGCCTTGCAGCGCATCGATCAAAATAGCCGCAAAGGGAGAATGCCCGTCTGTTTGTCCGCGATCGTCTTTCAGATCAAAGTTATCCAGTGCCGTCTGGTCATAGGCGGCTGAGGTAATCACTTGCCATGCCGGATCTTGAATGAAGCGATCGAACCGTTCTTTGTGAATTGTGCCAAGTTCAATGGGCACTAGCTTGCGGGTACTGGCCCAGCGAAAGGCTCCGGCAAAGCAGCAATCCAAAATTCCCAGAAAATGACGGCAGGAAAGTTGAATCAGGGCATTGTAGACCTGCGACATGGGCAGATAAGTACTGACTTCTCCCAAGCGGGAATTATGCAGAATCAGGTAGCCTTCTGGGCCATCGTCACCGTTGAGGGCAATGCCATGTCCAGCAAAATAGAAGAGAAAACGGCTGGGATTTGCCGTTGCCAGCATTTCGGGCAATTCAGTCTCTAGCCACCGCATTAAATTTTCGGAGGTTGCCTGACTCTCAGTCATCAGGTGAACTTGATAGTGATAATCCCGCTCTAAAATTTTGGCGATCGCTTCTGCATCCTGTCTGGCTGTGCCTAATGCCGGGATACCGTTTTGATAATCATTAATGCCAATAACGACGGCAAGGTTTAACCTGAATTCTGACGTCGGCATAAGCGTAGAAGACTCCAGCCCAATTAACTTGCAATTTATAGGTGTTATACCAGGTTCTTCTCAAGAGTCGAAGCACTCCCTTTAACTCATTGCCAAAGTAGGGCTGATTCATTCTCTTAAGATGAAGCGAACCGCCCGATTCTCTCGCTAGTTACCTCTGGATCAGGACTGCCATAGTTCTGAAAGTTGAAAGTCAGCTATCGTCTGAGTATGGAAAGAGGGAGCTGAACTATGGTCAAAAAAATCGCGATCGTTGGTGCTGGTCCATCCGGCGTGCTGCTAGCGCATTACCTGTTGCGTCGAGGGGACCGCTACCAAGTTGACCTCTATGAACGGCTCAACGATCCCAGAACCACTCCCTTCTCAACCTCCAGAACCTATCCTATTTCCCTAAACGAACGAGGCATGAATGCCTTAAGCCAGATTCCAGGGCTTCAGGAGGCGATCGGTGCGATCGGTTTAGAAATGTGGGGTACTCTTTTCCATCAAACCAACGGCAAGACGCGAACGACCTCCAGAACCAAACCGCTGATGACTCTCGATCGGACGCGTTTGGTCATGCTGTTGCTAGACCAGCTGAGCCAAACTTATGACGCTAGTCGTCTGAATCTGCATTTTAACTGCCCTTGCACTCAGGTCGATTTTGCCACCAAGACCATTTGCTTTCAAACCGAGGCAGCAGCCGTTACGGCTGAGTATGATCTGCTCGTTGGCGCGGATGGAGCGCGATCGGTTGTCCGAGGACAGTTTCTCAATACAGAGCTGTTTGAATTTGAACAAAAATATACGCCTACTGACTACAAATCGATCATTTTACCGCGATCGGATAGGCAGTCAGCCGTTGACCTAGAAGTGGGCAAAATCCACTCCTGGCGCATCAAGGATGGCACTGTAGTTGTGCTTCTACATCAACCGGATGGCGCAATGAGCGGCGTCATCTTGTTTCCTCGTCATCAAAATCAGGTGGCGAGTCTTGCGACTCCACAAGCAGTGCGAACCTTCTTTCTTCGGCATTTTCCAGAAGTGGAACAGCGAATGCCGGAATCAGAGGTAGAAGCTTTCCTCCAGCGTCCAACCTCAAGAATTTTAACGATTCGCTGTAGTCACTACCACTATAGAGATAGCGTTCTGTTGATAGGCGATGCCGCCCATTCAGTGTCTCCCTCCATTGGACAAGGGTGCAATGCTGCGCTAGAAGATGTCGTCATCTTCGATACCTTGCTGGATGAATGTGTGGACGACCTAGGCGCAGCCATTGAACAGTTTACGCTTCGCCGCAAGGCAGATGCCCATGCTTTAGTTGAGCTGGGCGACTATGCTTTTCCCGCAACAACTGGGCTGTTCATCGAGTTTGTCTTCAGGCAGCGCTTTGCCGACCTGTTGCACCGTCGCTTTCCCCATCGCTTCGCGCCATCACTAGCAACACTGGTGTTTGAGACTTCAGTTCCCTATTCCGAAATCTTGCAGTCTCATCAAGGCTGGATTTCTAAAGTGAAACGGTCCAATGAGAAAAGCCTTTCCGCTGGGCGGAGGAAGAATCATAGAGGAAGCTGAACCCATCAGATCTAAGCTAGCTCATCGTTCTAAAGGGTTTTACAACACGCTCTAGTGTGTATGCCTGATTTGAGACTGCTACCATTTTTAATATCTGAATATCTATTCATATATTCTTAGAATTATGATAGAGTACTGAAAGTTTATCCTCGCTTCAGTTGTACAGCCGCTATGACTCAAACTCCAGCCTTCAAAACCCAACACATGCAGGTCGGCGGCATGGATTGTCCCAGCTGTGCGATAAAAATCGAAAGCAATCTGCAAAAATTACCAGGTGTAGCGGAAGCCTCTGTTAGCGTTGCCACAGGACGCCTCAGCGTATCCTACGATCCTCAACAGGTTGATGAACAAGCTGTTGAGGATCGCCTCACTGCCATGGGCTACACCATTCTGCGCTTAGCGTCTAATTCGTCAGAAGATCAGGGTAGCCATGAGCATAATCGCGGACACGACCATGGACATGCCCACGGACATGACCATGGACATAATCATGGACACGATCACAGTCATCAGCATAATCACGCTGCTGGAGATGCAGGATTTAGTCTTAAGCAAGAGCTACCCTCCGTTGTTCTGGTGATCACCCTGCTGATTTTAGGCATCGTTTTCGAACAACCCCTACACAACACACCCTACCATCTAGGCGAATTCGCTATTTTTGTACCGGCTTATCTCCTAAGCGGCTGGTCGGTTTTGCAAACCGCAGGGCGAAACATTTTGCGGGGACAGGTTTTTGATGAAACTTTTCTGATGTCTGTGGCGACAATAGGTGCGATCGCCATTCACAAATTGCCAGAAGCGGTAACAGTCATGCTGTTCTACAAGATTGGTGAACTGTTTCAGGAAGCTGCAGTCCAGCGATCGCGTCGTTCTATTCAATCGCTGCTGGATATTCGACCGGACTCAGCCAATCTCAAAACCGATGCAGGCATTCAGGTAGTCTCTCCAGAGAATGTGCGGGTAGGAGATCTGATTCTAGTCAAACCCGGTGAGAAGATCCCACTGGATGGCAAGATTTTGACGGGGCAGTCTTTAGTGGATACTTCTGCCTTAACGGGAGAAGCGGTGCCACGTTCAGTCAAGCCTGGAGAACCGGTGCTGGCAGGCATGATCAACCAGTCTGGGGTCTTGATGGTGCAAGTGACTAAACGGTTGAGTGAATCTTCGATCGCTCGCATTCTGGAGCTTGTGGAAAATGCTACCAGTAGGAAGGCGAAAACGGAAAAATTTATTACTCGGTTCGCTCAACGCTATACGCCAATTGTGGTGGGTTTATCTTTGGCAGTGGCGCTATTGCCCCCGCTGTTGATTCCGGGTGCAACCCATGCAGAATGGGTTTATCGAGCTTTGACGCTTTTGGTGATTTCCTGTCCCTGTGGTCTGGTGATTAGTATCCCTTTAGGATATTTTGGAGGCGTGGGTGGTGCAGCAAAACGCGGCATTTTGGTCAAAGGCTCGACTTTTCTAGATACATTGGCAGATGTTAAAACGGTGGTTTTTGATAAGACCGGCACACTCACTCAAGGAAACTTTAAAGTAACCCGTATTGTCACTCGCAATGGCTTTCAGTCTCAGGAGGTGTTGCAATGGGCTGCCATTGCCGAACTGCAATCCAATCACCCAATCGCTCAATCGATTCGGCAAGCTTACGGTCAACCGAGCCATGAGTTGGAAGTGACCAGCTACACGGAAATTGCAGGGCATGGCGTTCAGGCTGTTGTGGGTTCTCAAACGGTGTTAGCTGGCAATGATCGTCTGCTGCATCGAGAAAATATTGAGCATGACACTTGTCAGGTAGTAGGAACAATTGTGCATGTTGCGGTAGATGGTGTCTATGCTGGATATTTAGAAATTGCCGATGAACTGAAGGCAGATGCAGTGCAAGCCATTCAGTCGCTCAAGCATCTGGGCGTTCATGATCTGATCATGCTGACAGGAGATTCTCAAGCGGTGGCCGAACGAATTGCCCGATCGCTGGATCTGACTTCCTATCAAGCTGAACTGCTGCCAGAAGATAAAGTGACTGCGCTGGAAGTTATCTTGCGCCGCAAGAACCCCAAAGATAAAGTGATTTTTGTGGGAGACGGCATTAATGACGCGCCTGTGATTGCTCTAGCTGATGTGGGCATGGCCATGGGAGGATTGGGATCAGATGCAGCGATCGAAACGGCAGATGTGGTAATCATGACAGATGCTCCGTCCAAGGTAGCTGAGGCGATTCTCCTGGGTCGCAAA
>DATNOY010000517.1:0-12086 GCA_036703495.1 Coleofasciculaceae cyanobacterium | reverse complement strand
TTCATCGACAAAATCACCTGTCGTTTTGGGTCTTTCGGAGTGACGATCGGTTTGTTCTATGCGATCGCGAAATCTTTCACCTAAGGATGCATCATCTGTACCACTTCGGGTCGCAGCAGCGGCACCAGCGGGATTATAGGTCAGTGTCGCCATGATTAGACTACTGACTACAACGGCTGCAACAGCCCGCCCAAGCTGGAGGCGCTTCAGGTAAGAGATAAAGGTAGCGATCGCATTAGAAACTAAGGTATTCATAGACAGACTCCGTTACTTTTTACTGAAGGGTTTTGCAGATTAGCGAACCAGTAACCCATCCCAAACCAACGGATTGCGCTCCATAGGTTACCCCAATCTTGCCATCCGTTAGATAGGTATTAAAGGTCAACTGATTACATGCATTAAGTGAATCAGTGGAATGTAATACTGAAACTCACAAGAGCCAAGGTGTTAGTTTGGCTAAATCTTTTGCAAACTCGACTTTAAGAGTAACTGAGAAAAAGTGCTGCTTCCTCTAGCCAAGGTCATATTCTAGAGCAGTGTGCCCCCTGCTAAAGCCAGATGATTTTTTGAATGCCAATATAGCAACCGGGCTACTAGATCCAGCACCCTCAATTTTGGAGGATACGAGGACGAGCAGCCCGGTTGCTAGAACGACCCAGTTCTACGAGCAATTAGCTTCCCGGTCTAATCACAAAATCATCAAACCAGGCGTGTTCAGTAGAACCTGTACTAGGCTGATCACTCTCTGCAAAGAGTCCGATCTTAATGGGTCCTTCAGGTAGATTACAGGAGGTTTCAAAATGGCGCATCCAGGGCATTTGCTCATTCTCTCGAATTTCGGAGAGCAGCCTGCCGTTATTGTAAGTCAGCCTAAACTCGACCTGGGTTTTGTGAGACCACGGCAGATTGATTAAATCTTCAGCTGTTCTAGAATCTACGCCTGCAGTTTCTTTAAGGAGAACTACCGTAATTTCCTGCATGATGTTGAACTCAATCACTGCTTTGCAGTAATTGTCGAGGTCATTAAACAGCAAGATGCCGGCCTGCCCAAAAGCATTTTCGTTGTAAAAACCGACTTTGCACTGCACCTGAAAACCATTGGACAGCCGGTATCCCACTCGGTACAGAACAGGCACAGGAGTTTGTCCATCATAGGTAGCAGGCGTACGGTAAAATCCGTGACCTTGATAGCGACGCAGGTCTAAGCGTCCGTCTAGAAGTTTCCAGTCAGATGGAGACTCGTTGATCCAGTAATACCCTGGCTTTAAAGTTGATCCCTCAAAGTCGTCCGTAAACACTCCAGCCGACTGAGGGGCAACCGGCTGAGAAGCGGCAGGGGACTGAGCCATAGAAAACGGGGAACGGATATCGGCTAGCTTCGTGCATTGAGACACGCCAAAGGCGGCAGCCATAAAGCTAAACTCTCGTCTTTTCAGGATTGCCATGAGGCTGACTCCTTCGCTGTTAAGTCTTGGATCATTCTTCACAGATTTGACACCGGCTTCCGTAAGAGGATGCTTGAAAAGCAGGGTCAAATTGCCCCCTTACAAACATCCTCAACAGCCCTTCGCAAAACTTAGGTCAGTGATTCTGGGACAAACTTCAGCGATACGCCATTCATGCAGTACCGTTGCCCTGTAGGCTGCGGGCCATCGTTGAATACATGCCCAAGATGTCCACCACAGCGATGGCAGTGCACTTCAGTCCGAGTCATGAACAACGAGCGATCCACCGAGACTTCAGTGGCTCCTTCAATCGGAGCGTAGAAGCTCGGCCAGCCTGTGCCGCTGTTGAATTTGGTGTCTGAGACAAACAGCGGTAAATCGCAGGCAGCACAGTGAAAAGTGCCGCGATCGTACACTTTATCCAATGGGCTAGTATGGGCGCGTTCAGTGCCATGCTTACGCAGCACATGAAACTGTTCTGGAGTCAGCAGTTTGCGCCATTCATCTTCTGTCTTAGTAATTTCAAACTCGCTCTTTGACGGGGTCATACTGGCTGCTAATCTCCCAAACCGATAACAAATATCAGGATAAATGATCATCCTTCATCCATTCTGACAGATGGATTAAATCTGCATGAGAGGCGGCTTGATCCAGGATGGATAGCAAATCCGGTAAATTTCTAGGGAGCAGGGGTGCGGTGCGGTGCCCCACGCCGGGAGACTTGCCTGCTGCCCCCCATTTTTATTCAGGATATTCCAGCGGATTTGATAGGGGTCAGATTGGCAGTTTACCCTTAGTTTCAAAGGTCTTCTAGGGTAATCAGCTGCTTTTGCATCAGACACATGGCAATCCCTTTTTCGTAGTATGCCGCTTCATTAATAAAAGTAGGATAGACCGTCGTATCGCCTTGATAGGCGATCGCTTCTCCCTCTAGCGTCAGGAAGATAGGATCTCCCGGATGCAGCGGTTCATAGTCTCTCCCTTGTAACAGCGGATGCACCATTGCCCGCAGTTCGCCCTGGGGATTGCGGGGATAGTCAATAGTTCCTATAAATTCATAGAGGGTAAACGGAGACTGTAGCGGTGGCATCATGCCCTGATTACAGGCTTCTAGATAATCTAGAATGGCATGTACCAGTTCCTCCGTCTTTTGAAACCATTGGGCATCTAGCACGCCTTGAGCCACCGGCCCGACCTCAACCACCAGTCCGACATCACAGAGCGATCGCAGCAGGGCACTTTCGGAGCTAGGATGCGTCCAGCAAACTTTGACGGACGGGTTAACGGCACTGAGATGACTGGCCAAGCGCAGGCTAGCCGGATTGTTAGCCGACAACAGCAAAGACAGCCCCATGTTGGCGGTTGTGGAGTGTAGATCAACGAGGGCATCTACCTGAGCCTGACCTTTTGGCCCGAGCAGCTGGGCAATGGCTTTAGCTCGTTCTGCTTCATAGCCGGGAAGATCGGGATTTTGCAAATCGCAGGTTAAAAAACAGCGGTTCAAATCCTGATCAATATAGCGGGTAGCGGCCGCAAAAGCTTGAGGATTGGCAAACACGGTGAGCGTTTTAAAGCTCGATCGCTGGATTAAGTGAGGATGTTGCTCAAATTTTTTAATTAGGTAAGCTCCAGTAAATTCATTGCCGTGGGTTCCGCCCACGATCGCCACACGTTGGATCGAGTTCATAGCCTGTAACATAAAATTTTCAAGTTCGTGGGCTGATTGGATTGAAAAGCACTGCCCAAAAAAATCGGCACCCTCTGCAACGAGCCAATATTTCTTTTTGGATGTTTCTCTTGGCGCTAGAAGGCGGCTGGTAGCGTCTTCAATATTCAGAAATAGCTGCGATCCTGCCTGCTAAGGTCATCTCATCGATTCCCACCTAACTCTCACCATAAAGTAGGGATTTGCCCTACGTCAAATAGCGATCGCCATAGGGGTTAGAGGGCAGCATTGAAGCTGGCCGCCCAGGCCCCTGCCATAGCGGATGTCGCTGCTGCAGTAGATGCAATGGCAAACAGCCACCAAGCAGCCGTGGCCGCAGCTCTGCGGGTTTCTTCTAAGCGGTTTTGAGCCTGTTGTTTAAGATCATGCAGTCGATTTTGGGTTTCCTGTTGCAGATATTCCACCTGTTGCATTAAGCGATCGCGCAATCCTTCCACTTGATGCTGCAAATGAGTTTGCACCGTTGCAGAAAGGTGTTTTTGCGACTTTAGCATCCCCAGAATCGTCTCTTGACTGAACTGATACAGGCGATCACGGAGGGCTGGTATGGCAGAGCTATCGCCATCTTCCCGCGCCTGTCCCACCTGAGAAACAAAACCGTCAGTCAATGACTGTAGCGTTTGGCTGACGTCTCCCCAGTTCAACTCAGTCTCTTCTATCAAGTGTTCTAGATTTTGGCGAACCGTCTGATAATCCAACGGCAAACCGTTGAGGGACTCTAAGTAGCTGCCGATTTTGGCAAGAACCTGGCTAAGACCAGACTGAGCCTGCTGCTGCTGTTGCTCGGCTTCGTGGCATAAAAGCTGGCAAACTGACTCAACCTCTGGGGCGATCGCATCGATCTCTACCGCTGTCAGGTCAGGGCGTTGTCGCAACCAGCTTTTGATTTGGGCGCGATCGACTGGGGACAGCTGCCCCAACGCTGAAGTTTCCGCCCGCGACAGCTTAGGGTTGAGCACCCTGGAGAGACTGCGTTGAATGCTAACCGGATGCAATTCAGATTTTTCGGCATGCTGCAGGTAATCTTGGACAACGTCTGCCATCTCTTGCATATGGACTGATTGCCGGTGGATGAGCGATCGGCTGGCCCAGCGCCGGGGTTTTTTCAAGATCTGCCGCACGACTAACCGCAACCCTGCCAAGATAGGTTGAGTTTGGTCATCCGTTAGAGGCAGGATTTGCTGCAGCTGATCGGCTAAAGCGGTCCAATTCAATTGGCTTAGCTGTCGCTGAATTGTCCAACCGCCTGCTAAAGGAGTCAGCCATTGGCTGAAGCGTTGACTGATGCTGCTAAGGTCAATGCCTTCAGTGATGCCGTCTAAGGAGACAATATAGGTTTTCAGCTGCTCTACAATCTGGTGGGTCAGCGAGTCGAGCGGGGATGGTGACGACGGCCGGGGCGGCGACAAGGCGTTCCAGGCAGCTTCTACTTGGTCTAAAATCTGCTCTCGCTGCTTTTGATCCAGACTTTTACGTCGCGTGAGCAGCTCCATTAAGTCCTGCCGCTGCAATTTTGGTAATTCCAGGTCTAAATCTATGATTTCTTCGCGGACGCCTTGTAATAGCTTACGTAATTTACGTTCGACGCGTTCTGGCGTCAGTTTCTTAGCACTGGTGTGGCGGAGATAAGATTCGATCTGGTGCCAAACTGCGAGCGGCTGCACCGCTGGATCTGGAGTTTTGCGAACCAGGCGATCGCTTAGTCGCTGCAGCCGATCAGAGACCTGCGTCACTTCATCCGCCGTCAGATCAGGTCGTTGTTCTAACCATTCAGCCGCTTGACTGGAGAAGACAGATAGGGCTTGCGGGCGAATATCCAACGCTGTCAGCAAGTCCTTAATGTAGCCTACAAAGTCACAGGCGTCTAACGCGGCTTTGTCGATGGACTGCAAGTAAGTGCCTAACTGCTGATTTAGATATTGCGATTGGGCTTCTAGCTCGGCTGCTGTAACCGTTTCTAGAACTTGCAGCCTGACTTTTTCTAAGCGGTCGATAATTTGATGAATTTGCTTGGCAGTCAAATCGCCTCGATGTTCCAGCAAGGCCCCAAAATCGCTGGACTGAAACTGCTCTAATTGCGATCGCACCTGCTCAGGATCCGCTTCTGGATCGTACAAAATCTCCTGCAGCGCTGATTTAACCGAGTGAGCCGTCAGATGCCAGGGGTAAGCATGCAGCAGATAATCTTCCAGGTCTGTCCGAATGGTATTAAAGGCTTGAGGCTCGGCTGCAGCAGTTCCAGCAACCTGCTGTTTGAGCTTTTGCAGTTGTCCCCAGATTGCTTCTACATCCCAATCCGATAGATCTAGCCGGTTGAGGAGCGATCGCATGACGCCCTGAAAGTCAATATTTGCCAGAGGCGAGAATACCTCAGCAACCTGGAAGGAGTCGCTATGTTCTGCACCTTGGGCCAGCCAGGTTTCTAATTGGGTATGAAGGGCATCAAAGGTTAGCTCTGCTGGATCGGCCGTTTGCAAGAACTGGGTCAGCTGCGCGGTCAGATCCGGTTGAGGGTAATGCTCCCCTAGCTGTTGCCAAAGCTCCTGCAGTTGATTCACCACTACCTCCACTTCGGCTGGGGAAAGCGGCGTGTGCTGCTGAATCACATCCACAAAGGTTTGCCGGTTCAAGGCTGGCAGGGTACCAGTTTTCGCTAAGGTTGGCAGATCTAAGTCCTGTAAGACCTCGGCTAGTCCTTGCTGAACCGTGGTGAGATCGAGCGGCGGTGGAGCAACAGTTTCAAGATACTCTTGCACTGTCTTCTCTAAGTTCGCTCCCTGCAAGGCAGACCGGACTTCCTGCCGCACCAAGGCGATCGCGCCTGCCTCGGTTAACACTTCCTCTTGACCTGAGAGCGCATCGCCAATCATGGCAACAATCCGACGAAAGCCTGCCGTTGCTGATCCTAAAAAGGAACCAACCAGCGAAGTGACGGTTGCTGAGCTGACCCACGTCAGGATCAAGAAATAGCCCGACCAGATGACAATGCCGATAATGGCTCCTGAAACCGGATCGCCAATTTGGGTGAATTTTGCGGCCAAAAAACAGGCGGCAAACAAAACTGTATTGATGGTGATGAGGATCCCTAACCCAGCAGCCGTCCCGACTTTAGCTATGGTCTGTGCGGTTGTGCTAGCTGGGGCCAGGCTAGAAGGTGCGGATGGAGCCTGCTGAGATCTCATCCGGAATCCCAACGCTGTCATGCCAACAGCAACTCCAAACGTAGTCAGCAAGAGCTGGAAGGCAAAAGCGGTGAGTAAGCCAACAACCAGAGCAGCCAGAATTTGCGAGCCAATCAGGGGGGGCACTCCAGCGCTAACTGGAAGAACCGGAACCTGGAGCACAAAAGCCACTGGATGATCTAGCTTAAACACCTTGACTCCTGAATTAATCAACGCCCATTCCACTCATAGCGATCGCCGGACTGATGCGGTTGCCTTTAGAAGCTGCCTTTAAAACAGGACTATCCTATTTTTTGCTTTTCTTTTTGCTCTTGCTCTTGCCAGATTTTTTGTCCTTCTTCTTGCCCTTCGCGCCATCGCCTTTTGAGCCAGATTTTAAGTTAGATTTTGAGTTAGACACGCTTGTATCGGCGATCGCCTCTTTGGCTACATGAACGGTATCAGATGCCGCGCCTTGCAAAGCAGCTTTCGTATCTAAGACGGCGTTTTTTGCAGTAGCAGCTAAATTCTCAGTTTTTTCTACTGCCACGTGCTTAGCTGTATCAGCCACATCGGCCGTCTGCTGTACTAAGTTGGCAGCTGTAGAGCGGGCGTCTCCTACTCCATCTTTCACAGCACTGACCGCATGGTCAGCTATATCTTTAGCCTGATCTCTAGCAGAAGTAGAACTGTCTGCTAAAGTTTCTCTCACTGAATGAACAGCCTCTTTGGCCAGATTTCTGACCCGATCCAGAGTTGCATCACCGTTTTCGGAACCCTGTTCATGATCAGAGGGCGATTTATTCAAAGCCTGCTGAGCCACCTCGGTAAGGACAGCTCCAGCAATGGCTGCGCCAATTTTACCGGCATTAGCTCCCAACGTCTCTAGGCGGCTAGGAGTATCGCCAGTTTTTCCGTCTTTTTTCTTCTTATCATTCTTTTTGTGAGTTGCCATTAGGTTACCTGTTAGATCTCAAAGCTATTCAAGAGTCTCCCATCTTAGTCAATGGAGCGAGTCATACACATCCACTCTAAGAATGAGACTCACCTTCAACCTATTCCCTTAACCATTAAATAGGCTTGATTGCAGAGCGCGCAAACCGCACCACAATCAAGCCCTTGGGGTTTAGGTAGTCTCAAGTAGTCATATTGCCGGAGTAACAGCGCCTATCCCAAAATCCTGCTTGTCAGCTGTTTTTACAGGATGGATTGCAACGGAGATTGCACCTCAACCAGCGGAGTATCTTCCGCTTCACTCGCTGCTTCTTCCTCGTCCTGAACGCCAAAATCTTCCAGCATCGTATTAATAAAACTGGCGATCGGTACAGCCAACAATAACCCTGGGAACCCAAACATCTTGGTGCCTAGCAGCAGGGCGACAATCACCCAAATCGGTTTGAGTCCAGTGAAGCTACCCAAAATTCGAGGGGCGATCGCCTGATCAACGAGCTGATCCAAAACAATCGAGATGCCCAACACGCGCACCGCCAAGGCAGGATTTTGCGCTGTTAAGAGCAAACTAATCAAGACATAGCCCAACACATCGCCAAACGGAATTAAGGTCATCACCCCCACGGTAATGCCCAAAAGCAAGCTGTAGGGAACCCCTAACACAAAGAAGGCGATCGACAGCGCCACCCCCATAACCAAACCCAAAGTGGCCTGGCCAATGAAGTAACTCTGAAAATCTTCTTGCAGCGATCGGCGGATATGAACCCGGTTATCAAGCGGCAGCAGTTGAAACAAGGCATTCCACACGCGCTTACCATCCAGCAGCAGATACAGCGTCAGGACAATGGTCAGCAGCAGCGATGACAACCCACCCACTGCATTCAGGGTCAAGGTTAGGGTGCGATCCCCCAAAGACTCCAGCTCTCCGGGCAACCGCTCGGTGAATTGTGTCGTTACTCGGTTGAGATTAATCGGTAACCGATGGCTAGAGGCCCATTGTTGGATAGTTTGGAGGCGATCGTTGGCCAGATTAAACCAGTCGGGCAAGGTGGTGATCAGTCCAGTCACTTGTTCTAGCAGGGTTGGCACCAGTGTGATGGTCAAGGTTCCTAACCCAACCAACGCCAGCAAAATCACGGCTAACACGGCATAGCTGCGTTGTATTCCCCGTCCCTGCAAAAATTGCACGGGGTAATTTAAAACAAAAGCGAAAACTGCGGCCAGGATGAAGATGGTCAGGAGCGGCTCAAAGTATTGAAACAGCTGGATGATCACCCAACCGTTGAGGGCAGCGATCGGCAAGGTTAGCCCTGTTTTCAGCCACTGGTTCCAGTTTTCCGGTAATTTGCTCATGGGGTACGCAATAAATAAAAAGGGAATGGGTGATCAGCGATGGATTCCTCGATTACCTGGCTTCTATGAGCTGGCTTCTATAGCAGTCCGCATAAGCAGTCCTCACAAAGATGAGTCTGGGAGCTGCGCCCCCATGCCCTACTCTAAGTGCGTAGCACTCAGCACCTAATCTCTGGAAAATGGTCGTAGCTTACCTAGAATCTCTCCGGATCGATAGATCTCTATTTAATCTAAAACTTTTAGAATATGGGGTCTGCCTGAAGAGACAGTGTTTGTTGCAGCTGAGGATGTTCCAACTCAATTGCTTGCGCATGCAGGTGCAGCCGCTGGGCATCAACGCCGCAACCATACAGGCGATCGCCCAAGATCGGCACACCTAGCCCAGCAGCATGGGCAGCATGCACTCTCAATTGATGGGTTCGCCCTGTCACAGGTCTAAACTCAACCCGGGTAACATCGGCGGCTCTGGCGATGACGCGGAAATGGGTCTGGCTGGGTTTACCGCGTTGCCAGTCTACCTGCTGACGAGGGCGATCGTCTGGATCAGGAGCCAGGGGCAAGTCAATCAGTCCTTGATCAAGGGCGATGTAGCCAGATAAGAGGGCCGTATAGACTTTGCAGATTTGCCGTTGCTGAAACTGTTGCCTGAGGTGGCGAGCCGTAGCCTGATCCCGAGCCAGTAGCAAAATCCCTGAGGTTTCCTGATCTAGCCGATGCACGGCCGTGAGGGCATCCCCTGAGGGCAGCTGATGGCGTAACCGACTCAGAACGCTATCCTGGCGATCGCTATACCGTCCCGGCACAGAGAGCAGCCCAGCCGGTTTGTCAACGGCGATCAGCCAATCGTCTTGATAAAGAATCGGCAGGGAATCGGGTGAAATTTTGCTGGCTGCGCCATTGGACAAGCTGCTTTTTTTTCCAGGCTGAGGCAGGGAACCGGGTTGGGATAACCCTGACAGCAAAAACCCCATCAACGGTTGACAGCGCTCTGCACAAGCGCCATAAAACCTGCCCGGCATTTTGTCGCCCTGGCTGGCAGCTCCCCACCAAAACTCAGCCATTGATAGCGGTTTCAACCCTTGCGTGGCAGCAAAGTGGAGCAGCTTGGGGGCACAGCATTCACCTGTGCCGGTGGGCCATGAACTGGAGATGCGGCGGCTGAGCGCTTGCAGCGAGAGCGAGTCTCCGGCAAAGTTGGTGAGGCTATAGGCGGCATAAAGCTGACTTTGCAGCTGCCGAGACAGGGTTTTGCGCTGCTGTTTTAACTGCTGCATTTGAGCATCGGCTCGGTCAATCACGCTCTTGAGGGGACGCAAAGCCGCTGCCTGCGCCAGCTGGAGACGACGGCGATCGCTCCCCTCTCTGCGGCTCTGGTTGTCCAATGCTTCTAGGGCATCGGCCAGCGCTGCTGCCGTTAGCGTATTGTCCAGGTGTTGACGGAGCAGGTGTTGACGAAGCAGCTGTCGCTCTTGCTTGCGTTGCGCCTGACAGCGGGCCAACTCCAGCCGACGGCTCGCAAATTCTTCAGCGATCGCCTTGTACTGCTGTCGCTCTGGCAGGTGTTGCAGGGCAATCAGTTCTTGCTTCATCGTTGCCAAGCAGCCCAGAGTCCGAGTTTCCTCCAGGGCAACCTGCTCCCGTCCGGGAATCGGCGGTACCCAGCCCTGGCGATCGCCGTTCCACAGCCCTGAGAACGCTTTCAGCACTCCCCTGGCTCCGGAAGGCAATTCCACAAGCAAAATCCCATACATTTTGCCTTCAGGGGCTTGACCCTCATGCCGATCGCCTTCAGACAACTGACGCATGAGCCCCTGGGCAATCGCTTCTGCCAGAACGGTACGGGGAAGCCTGAGGCGATCGCCAGTCTGCGGGCAATCTCCCTCATACCAATAGGAAACCGGATCATACAACGCATCGTTAAATGCGACAGCTTGATCTACGAAAGCCGCCAGGGGATGAACGAATGAACACAGCATTGCCATCTCTAATTACCCACTTTAGGCATCATATAGCAGTCCTATCATCAGTCCTGAGAAAACCCACCAGAGGTTTGAGGACTTTGTCCCCTAGGCGGGGGCAGTGCCCCCTGCTCACCAATCATCTGGGATTGCGCTAGAACATGCCCGAATCAAACCAGGATTCTAGATCCAATCAGCTCAATTAAGCCCCTTTTGATGCCGCCTGAACAGACTAATTGCTCAAATATGGCTGATTGCAGCAGGGCGATCGCCTCCCCAGTTTCATTACAACTCAATTACTTGGCTCAATTACTTGGCTCAACTACTTGGCTCAACGAACCGTTGTAAGACCTCCTCAAGAGGGGCGATCGCCGGTAACGTCAAATGGAATACATCCTCCAGAACAGCCCGTAATTCCTCTACCGTCGTCAGCACACGCTGTTCTATTCGACCATCCAAATAATGCGTCGTGAGCTGGTTGTCTCGCAGCGCATAACGACGATCTGCGTCAGGTTTAGCCACAATTAGCGTTGTTGTAAACAGGGACTGGGGATGGGTAGAAACATACCAATTGCTCACCTCATAATCGGGTAGCTGCTGCTCCTGCAGATCGAAGCGGTAAAGCGATTTCCACTGCTGACTGAGGAATGCCTGCATGATGTAGGCGTGATCCGTTGCGATCAAGCGAAACGGTTCATGCGGTGTCCTCTGCTCCATCTCAGGGGTCAACAATAGGGGAGCCGTTAGCGTTAGTCCGCCAAATCCAACATCTGCAAGGTATGATTCTCCGTCAATCTCCACTCGGAGCAACATGTGGCTGCGCGGCGTGATGGTCCCTTCTGGAAGATTCCACAGCACCCGAGCCGCCAGATTCGTCACTGGAAAACCCAGCGAGATCAGAACTGACCGCAACAATGAATTTTGCTCAAAACAATAGCCTCCCCGCCCGTCGTGGATCAACTTTTGCTGGAGAGACATCGCATCCAACTCAACCGGCTGTTTGAGCAATGGATTTAAATTCTCAAACGCGATCGTTTCTGCATGGCGCTGGTGGATTGCCTGTAACGTTTTGAGCGTAGGAGAGCGATCGCCCAGATAGCCAATCCGCTGAAAATAGGCATCCAGATCTATCGCATCTGATAGTGGTTCTTTCATATAGTGGTTCTTTCATATAGTGGTTCTTTCATAGCAATATCATCCAACAAGACCTTCAAACAAGCGATCGCTGATTGGGCTTCTACGGTTTGGGCATTCAATCCAGCCTAAAACATCCATAGAAACGTTCGCATAGCGATTTGCTCGGTCCTCATAAAATCATTCAACTGCCTCAGCCCAACTTGTAAAAGATTAATTCAATCCCTTGGCAAACTCAAATTTTCGCTAAATACCCATCCAGGCAGTCAAAGGTGGAGTTCCATTCAATTCGTTACCCTAAGCATTTTGTATCAGAATTTACGGTTTTTTCAAGGCAGTTCTATATTGTTATAGGGTT
>DATNOY010000516.1:0-3921 GCA_036703495.1 Coleofasciculaceae cyanobacterium | reverse complement strand
ATCCCATTCGGCAGCCAAGAGAGGCGGCAGCATGGCTAAGGTATATTTTTTTCGAGCTTTGAGAGCGATACCGCCAATCACCGGTTCGCCAGTTGCCTGCAAAAAGGGGTAGAGCTGCTTAAAGAAGAGCTGCACTACTTCTCGTTCAATCGCCAGTCCCAGCTTTAAGCCTGCCTCCGAATAATCCACCACCGCAGCCGTGAACGCCTCAGATTGAATGGCATACAGGCTTTTATAAGCAGCAGTCAAATCTCGTTGGCTAGATGGGCTGAGCTGATTCCAGACCGATTCGCCCAATTGAGCCTTGAGGGATCGCTTGATCTCCTCTGGTTTGGCTGTCCCAGTGGGCGATCGCCGGGGGGCTGCGTCAGCGACGATCGCGGCTTCCCCCTCTAATGGCTGAATGGGTATTTGAATTGCTGGAGCCTGATCGACCTGAGCGGTAAGCGGGCTGGGCAGCTGGTTTGAATTGAGCGGCTGATTTAATAAGCGCAGCTGTTGAGTCAGGTGGGCAATTTGCTGATCTTTTTCGGCTAATTGCTGCTCTTTTATCTCAAGCAGCTGGCTTTTCTCAGCCGACTCTAGCGCGCAAAGGGCAGCCCGAATCAAGTTGAAGTAGTAAGGTTGAGAAACATCAATGATGTCGGCATCCTCTCGTCGCTTACCCAAAAAGCCTTGGCGCTGTTGTGGATGAACCACTAGCAGATGACCTTCTGAATTGCGGATTCTGAGCTCCTGAGATTGAGCCCCTAACTGCAGGCTGCCCGTATACAGGCGCTTATTGTAATAGAACTCGACTCGGGTCACGGTAGGAGGGGCGGTGGGATCGGCAGCCAGCCTAAAGCAAGGCAGGTCATCCGGCAACGTCAAAGCCCCGGTTTCTCCTGATGTCGGCAGTCCAGGGAGCTGTGTCCGGACAGACTGAACCAACTTCTGCTCTAAAGCGGAAAAGCTAGCGTAATTCTCTTGCGCTAGGTTCTTAGGTGCCAAGTTCTTAGGCGCTGAGTTCTTAGGCGCTAAGTTCTCGGGTACTGCCAGATGGGGTAGATGATCTTCTCTTCTAGAAGGGGCGCTAGTGACCGGGAGACTGGGAGCAGACTCCGCGATTTCTTCGGTTAACGGATGAGCCGATCGCACGCCCAAAATCTCTAGCTCAACACTTTTAACACCATTCCATTCATTCAACCGCAGCCGGTAGGCAATATCTACTTGGCGAGGCAGCGGATAGTACTCGCCCCATCGCCAGACAATTGCCTTGAGGGAAACCGGCAGCGAGAACAGAGTGGGTTTGCTTAAGTTTGCAGTTGCGGAGGTTGCAGACTGGGATACGGTTAGCTTCAGGTGAGCCTGATTCCGACCCATCGTTTGCTGTTCTGCAATGCGGACATTGGGCGTCCAGAAGACCGGATCTGAATTTTCAATGCCACAGGGATGCAGGCGATCGATCTGCTCAAATAGCTCCAGTGTCAGTTCATCCAGGTTGGCTTGGGCATCAATAGTAATCAGCGGCTGCAGGCAATCTGGCTGCAGGGTTTGATGGGCAAACTCCCGCAGGCGCGATCGCACCGCCTCCAGGTTCTCTGCCTTAAACGTAAAACCACCCGCAGCCCGGTGTCCGCCAAACCGCTCCAGTAAATCGCTGCAATAGTTCAGCGCATCAAACACATTAAATTCTGGAATGCCTCTAGCCGAACCCCGAATCCTGGCAGCAGGCTGGGCGATCGCTGCGTGGCTCGAATCTGTCGCTAAATTTGTCGCCAGATCCGTCGCTAAATCTGGTGCTAAATCTGTAGCGCTGGCTGCGGCTTCTCCCTCATAGGTGCCAATGAAGACCGGGACGCCGTACCGTTCAACCAAGCGCGAAGCGACAATGCCAATCACGCCATGGTGCCACTCAGGTTGGACAATCACCAGCACTCGCTCTTGCTGTCCATTGAACTGGGTTTGTTCACACCAGGCGATCGCTTCTTGCTCAATCAGTTCGCAGAGGCGCTGCCGATATTGGTTGACCTGCTCACATTTCATTGCCAGCTCTAGGGCCTGCCCATCATCATCGGTGGTCAGCAGCTCAATCACAATTTGTGGATCGGCCAGGCGGCCAATGGCATTAATCCGGGGTCCTAAGCGAAAGCCGATCGCTTCTGGCTTCAGCGCTTTCTCATTACTCAGTCCTGCCACTTGGATCAGCGCCTGGATACCCGCAATCCTAGATTTGGGCAACAGCTTGAGTCCGCGTTTCACCCAACGACGATTCACGCCGGTGAGCGGAGCCAGATCGGCAATTGTCCCCAGGGTAAACAGCTCAATTAGCGGGGTAGTTAAGTCCTGCGTTTTGCTCAAACATTGGGCCAGGCAAACCGCCAGAATATAAGCAACCCCTACTCCGGCCACACCCCGATAGGGCGAATCTTCCCGAATCAGCTTCGGATTGAGAATGGCATTTGCGGGCGGCAGCACTTCCGGGATGTCGTGGTGATCAGTGACAATCACCGTCAGCCCCAGCTCTCGTGCTCTGACAATCGGGTCAAAGGCGGCAATGCCGTTGTCAACGGTCAAAATTAGCTGAACGCCTTCCTCATAGAACTCTTCGACAATCCGCCGATTTAACCCATACCCTTCCTGCATCCGGCTCGGAATCGCATAATCGACGATCGCCCCTAAAAAGCGCAAGGCTCGCAGCAGCAAGGCGGTGCTAGTCATCCCATCGGCGTCATAGTCGCCACAAATGGCGATCGGCTGGCGATTGGCGATCGCGTTCAGCATGATCTCCAGCGCCACCGGCAGATCCGGAAACTCCTCCAGGGGCGAAGGCAAAATCTGAGTTTCTGGCTTCAGAAACGTTTGGGCTGCCTCAGGGTCGCCCATACCGCGATTGATTAAGACCTGCGCTAATAGAGCGGGCAGCTGCGTCGTTTGCGCTAGCTGAGCCGCAAGATCAGGATTGGATGGCGCAATCTGCCACCGCTGACGAGGAAACCGGGAAGAAGGAGAAAAAGACACGCTAAGAACCGGATGAGGGTCGAGAGGCAGAGTAAAGAAGTGAAATACCCTTCACTCAATGGAATACTCAGATGAAATGAAGAAATTATCTAAAAAATAGCCACTTTGCCATCATTTTCAATGTAGACAGAGCGATCGCCAGGAGGCTGGCTAGCAGGGAATAGCTCGATCCGTAGGGTGTTGGGCTGAGGGCGAAACAACACGGCTCTGACGGGCAGTTGAGTCTCGTCCCAGAAAACTACCGAAATATTGGGCTGAGTGCCAAAGCTAGGATCAAGCTGCAAAGTCTGATTGGGAATCAACGGTACGGCATCGGTTTGCAAGATCCGCTCTACCTGCAAAATGCTGCGCGTTCGGTTCACCATTTGTACCTGAATTCGCTGTCCGGGTGTGAACTGAATCTGACGAGAGCCACAGTGGGCTATACAGGGTTGGGCTTGCACAGGTATAACAGACTCTGCAAATAACAGCGCGATCGCGGCTAATCCTGGAGCCAGCGGTCTGGAGATTGCTAAATTTCTCCCTACCTTTTCCGGTGCCTTTCTGCATGCCATCGTCATTCAGCTTCACCCCCCTTTAGCACATTGTTTTCTCACGATTTTACTTGCGATCGCAGCTTTTGCTGCATCTTTATGCGTACTAATGTTCTGCTCAAAGCTGTTTTATCGGCAGTGGGATATGATGAAAACCACTGGAGCCGATCGCTCTGCTGTCATTCAACTGTTGTCCAGTAGAGCTTGTAGTAACCACGGAGACCTCCACTATGCTCAAAAAAATTCTGACAGGCAGCCTTGTGTGTGCCGCTCTCGCAATCGCTAGTTTTCCCGCTCAAGCGCAATCTCAAGCTCCTGCCTCGCCAGCCCCTGCAGCTCCATCCTCTGGGCAAGCTAGTGAGGTCACCACTCAAGAAGTTCAGCAATT
>DATNOY010000515.1:0-4662 GCA_036703495.1 Coleofasciculaceae cyanobacterium | reverse complement strand
CTAACCTTCTGGTTTGGCATGCCAGGTATTGTGTTGACTGGGATCACTTCCGGGTTACTCGCTCCTCTATGGGGACTGGAAGGCTGGCAGCGGCTGACGGCTTTATTGGATATGGTAGAACCTTTACTAGCCTGGGTGCTTTACCGTCGCTTGGGGCAAGGTTCCCTCAGGTTAAGCAGTCTTAGGGAGGTTGGGCTCTTTATCGTCAGTGTGCCTGTAGTTGCCTGCCTGACTTTGGCTGTGGTCGGCAGCTTATCCTTGGTGGCAGTGGGACGTATGTTGCTGTCAGATTTACCTCAAGCTATCCCCAACTGGTGGTTGGGTAATGCGATCGGTACCATGGCGATCGGCCCGACGGTACTCTTAGTATTCACACCGTTTCTACAGCGTTGGGGTTGGTTGCCCTACTCTAAATCCTGCTGCCAAAGCGATTTGCCTATGGTTGTCCGCACCCGACTTTTTCCGGCAGAGGTGGCGGTCATCCTTTTCCTCTGCGTGGGGATTGGTATACTCACCGTTTCTGAAACTGGCAATCCAGGCTTTGCATTGCAGCAATTTTCGTTTTTGAGTTTTGTGCCTATCCTTTGGGCGGCAACGCGCTTTGGAGCAGCGGGTGGCATGCTGACCTCAAGCTTCTGCGTTCTGGTGACGTTGTTTGCCTACCTAGTGGCTCATCCCAACGCAATATTGCTGCCCATTTTCCCAGTATTACCAGAGGTGTTACATGTTCACCAACTCAGTTTGGTGGTTCAGTGTGCCGTGGGGCTACTGGTCGGCACGGCCATCACAGAGCGATCGCAGGCTCAAATTGCCTTAGGGATGGAACGCGGTCGGCTCAGTGAATATCAAGCCCGCGCTGAACTGTTAGAGCAGTTGAGTCATCGGGTGGCTGAACTGCAAACTTTGCTGGATGTGGTTCCTGTGGGGATTGCGATCGCCGAAGATCCGCAGTGTCAGACGATTCGAGCGAACCGATTTTTCCAGAAAATCTTCAACGTTGCAGCCGATACCAATCTCTCGGTAACAGGCGCAGGTACCGAGACTGTTCCAGTCAAGCGGCTACAAAATGGCAGAGAGCTGACAATGGAAGAACTGCCCATGCAAATTGCGGCTACACAGGGCAGAGAAGTGCGAAACTCGGAAATGCGTATTCTGCATCCGGATGGCACAACATTTGATCTATTAGTTAGCGCTACGCCCTTGTTTGATGATGATGGATCTGTGCGGGGCTGCGTTGCCGTTTCGATGGATGTGAGCAATCTCAAGCAAATTGAAATAGCGCTGCAAAATAGCCAGAACCGCCTGATTCTGGCACAGAAAGTGGGTAGAATTGGCACCTGGCAATGGAACCTGCAAACCAACGAACTGGTCTGGACAGAAGAATTGGAAGTACTCTATGGAATGGAGCCAAGCTGCTTTGACGGACGCTACGAAACCTGGCTGCAAATGCTCCATCCTGATGACCGCGATCGCATCCAGCAAGGAGACAAACGAGCGATTGCTGAAGGAACGGGTTTTGATACCGAGTTTCGAATTATTTTACCCAACGGTAATATCCGTTGGATTGCTGCTAGAGCAGCCGTTTTTCAGCATACGACCGATACCCCCGATCGCCTGATTGGGGTCAATATGGATATTACTGAGCGTAAGCAGGCAGAGCAGGAACGGGAACTGCTGCTGCGGCGTGAGCAGATGGCCCGCGAAACTGCAGAGAAGGCGAACCAAGTCAAAGATGAGTTTTTGGCAGTGTTATCCCATGAACTGCGGACACCCCTGAATCCAATTTTAGGCTGGTCAAAATTGCTGCGGAGCCGCCCGTTTGATGCCCAGACTACGGCGCATGCTCTGGAAATTATTGAGCGAAATGCCAAACTTCAGACTCAGCTAATTGAAGATTTGTTGGATGTTTCTCGGATTTTGCAGGGCAAGCTTAGCCTGAATATTTGTCCGGTTGATTTGACTGCAACGATTACGGCTGCCATCGAGACAGTGCATCTATCGGCTGAAGTGAAATCGATTCAAATCCATACTATCTTGGCTGCTCACCAACCTGTCTTAGGAGACTCCAACCGATTACAGCAGGTCGTGTGGAATCTGCTCTCCAACGCGATTAAATTCACGCCACCCGGTGGGCGGGTAGAGGTGAGGTTGGATCGGGTGAGGGAGAATGGCACAGTGATCCACGAATCTGAACAGCTGCCGACCGCAGACCGGTTGCCCCAGCCTGAATATGCCCAGATTACGGTGAGTGACACTGGTAAGGGCATTCATCCTGACTTTTTACCCTACGTGTTTGACTATTTTTACCAGGCCGATAGCACCACGACTCGTAAATTTGGGGGACTGGGACTGGGGCTGGCGATCGTTCGTCAGATCGTGGAACTGCATGGGGGCACCGTCACTGCCGACAGCCTGGGTGAAGGGCAAGGAGCCACGTTTACAGTCAGGTTGCCCAGTTCGATCCTTTCTGCCGCTGCCGGTTTCCCTACCCCGGGGCTGAACAGGGTGGCAAATTTGGCAGGAGTGCGGATTCTAGTGGTGGATGATGATATTGATTCTCTAGAATTTACGGCTTTTGTCTTAAAGCAGGCAGGTGCGATCGTCACGACCGTTACTTCAGCTATGAAAGCCCTGGATCTTTTAGCTCAATTCCAACCGGATGTGCTGGTGAGTGACATCGCCATGCCCGAAATGGATGGTTATGCGCTGATGCGCCAAGTTCAAGCCCTGTCCTGGGGAAAAAACATAGCAGCGATCGCCCTGACAGCCTATGCGGGAGAGTTGGATCAACAGCAGTCGTTGGCAGCAGGTTTTCAGCTGCATCTGGCTAAGCCTGTGGAACCGGAAACGGTGATCCGGGCTGTGCGAGCGGTGGTGCAGGCTCAACGTCACTAATACAGCAAACCAGAATTTTTGCGGGTGAAGGGGTAGAACCCCTAGGGCGGACACAGCTTGCCCGGATGCGGCAAATCCTTAAAAACCGTCACTAATCAAGGGTATGTGGCAAACTACTGAGTAGGGGAGTATTCTAGCTACAATCGAGTTGCTCGAAGAGATTGACCTCTCAGAAAATAGGGTTCTTTAGGGAACAGCCTCTTTTGTAATTGCCGCCTTGGATGAGGGAATACTGAAGGTCAAAGACTGAAAGCCTCTATGCGTGTGCCCCCATTGGATTTCAAGGTATGAATTTTCCCTTCTTCAAGGCAATCCCTCGTCGCCCCCCGAAAAGGTTGCCCCTGCGCCTGATCTTAATCGTACCTTTCATCCTGGAAATTTTTACGGCTGTTGGGCTAACAGGGTATTTGTCTTTGCGGAATGGGCAAAGAGCCGTTAATGATCTCGCTAATCGGCTAAGGCAGGAGGTGAGCGATCGCATTGAGCAGCAATTAGACGGTTTTCTGACAACCCCTGTCAAGCTCAGCGAGCTGAATGCCAAAGCGATTGAGATGGGACTCCTCTCTCCGACCGATCTGGAGCCAATGGGCAAGTTTTTCTGGTACCAAGTCCGCTCTAATCAAGTGGGATATATTCTGTTTGGCTCAAAAACAGGAGAATTGGTAGCCACTGGCTACTACGCAGATAATGCGCCGCTCACCATTGGCATCCTTTCTCCCAAAAAAAATGGCAATACCAACAGCTACGCCTATGAGACCAATTCTGAAGGCGATCGCACTAAGCTAAATACCGTCTTCCAAAACTATGCTTTTCAAAAAGAAGGTTGGTATGCCAAGACCATGCAGCTGGGTAAACCCGTCTGGACTGATGTTTATCAGTGGGAAAGTCAGCCCTATCCTCTGTCTATCTCTGCAGGATATCCAGTTTATAGTAAAGACAAACAGCTGATTGGGGCGGTCGGTGTTGATCTCCGCCTTCAGCAAATGAGCGATTTCCTCAGCCGCCTCAAAGTTGGCCCTTCTGCAAAAGTATTTATCGTAGAGCGTAACGGACTAATGGTTGCCAGCTCTTCTAAACAAGAACCGCTGTACACCTTAGTGAATGGCAAACCCAATCGACTCAATGCACTCCATAGCCAAGAGCGTAATATTCGGGCCACCGCAGATTATCTTACCCAGAAATTTGGCAATCTCTCTAACATCCAAGATCGGCAACAACTCGACTTTCTGCTGAACGGCAAACGAGAATTTGTCCAGGTGACGCCTTGGAAAGACAGTCTAGGAATTGATTGGTTGGTGGTAGTCTCAGTCCCTGAGTCTGATTTCATGGCTCAAATTGATGCCAACACTCGCACTACCATTCTATTGTGTTTACTGGCTTTGATTTTGACTACTCTGGTTGGATGGTACACATCGCGTTGGATTACTCAACCTATCCTGCAGTTAAGCCAAGCCTCACAGACTCTGGCAGAAGGCATCCAGCAGAAATTTACAGCTGGAGAACTAGCCCAAACCCTCACGGATTCCAGCATCAAGGAAGTCAACATTCTGGCTCAATCTTTCAACCAGATGTCCCAGCAGTTGCGTGAATCGTTTACTGCCTTAGCCGAAACAAATGAACAGCTAGAAGCTCGGGTGCAGGAACGAACTGAGGAACTGTCTCAGGCACTGCATGACTTAACCCAGATGCAGGCTCAAATGGTTCAAACTGAAAAAATGTCTAGTCTGGGGCAAATGGTGGCAGGGGTTGCCCATGAGATCAATAATC
>DATNOY010000514.1:0-6276 GCA_036703495.1 Coleofasciculaceae cyanobacterium | reverse complement strand
CTAGAGCGGCTCGATACGCTGATGGCGGGGGGAGCCGTTGAGCAATCTACGGTGATTCAAGTGCAGGATATGGATGGCGAAGCCTTGGGGCTGCGTCCTGAGCTGACGGCTTCTATTGCCCGAGCGGCCGTGGCCCGCATGACGGAGATCACGCATCCCCAGCGGCTTTACTACAATGCCAACGTGTTTCGACGGGGCGATCGCGGCATTCACAACCGGCAGCAGGAATTTTATCAGGCTGGGGTCGAGCTGCTGGGCAGTGGCGGGGTGGCTGCCGATGCCGAAATTTTGCTCGTGCTGGCAGACTGCTTAAACCGCTTGCAGCTCAACGGCTGTTATTTGGTGCTGGGAGATGCCGGACTAACGCGATCGCTCCTTTCCCCCTTTCCTGAGCCGATCCGGAAGCGGGTGCGAGAAGCAATTGCTACCCTTGATCGGATTACTTTAGAGACCTTGCCGCTATCGCCTGACCTGCAGGCAAGGGCGCTGCTGCTGATGGATTTGCGCGGTCAGCCTATGGATGTGCTGCAGCGAGTGTCTGGGTTGCAGCTGGATGCTGAACAGCGGGCGATCGTCAATCGATTGAAAACCCTGGTTGAACTTTTGCAAGACAGTCGTTTTGCATCAGCTGCTCCCACATTGATCCTGGATCTGAGCCTTATCCAAGTTTTTGATTACTATACGGGGATTGTGTTTGAGGTGGTCAGCGCTGCCGAGTCTGGCAAGCGGGTGCTGGGGCAAGGCGGACGCTATGACCAACTGCTCAGCCTCTACCACCCTCAGGGCAAATCCTGTCCGGGGATTGGCTTTGTCCTAAATATCGAAGATTTGCACCAGGTTTTGTTGCCCACTGGGCAGTTGCCCCTACAAACGGCGGTTAGCGATTGGTTGATTGTGCCAAGCAGCCCTCAAGCCTATGCTGCGGCCTTTGCCCATGCTCAAACGATGCGCGAGTTAAACGATCTCGTGCGGGTGGAGGTAGAGCTACAGGGACAGGATACGCCCGCAACGCTACGGGAGTCTGCCAGGCAACGAGGAATCGCCCAGATTGTCTGGATCAGCGAAACTGGCGAACCTGAAACCGAACCTCTGGATCTGTAGCAGCGATCGCTCCGTCTCCTAAAATCTGATCGTTCCCAAGCATCACGAATTAATTGAAACCGAACTTTTAATTTTTGGGTTTTATTCAATTCACGTTCCCAAGGAACTGACGGGAAATCCCAGATCTGGTAAGGTGCTAAGACACCATTAGTCAGGTTACTTTTGCCGATGAGCGTAGCGTCATTGAAAGGTCGGGATTTGCTAAGCATGGCAGATCTAAGTGCAGCCGAAGTTCAAGAACTCCTGGATTTGGCCATGGACATGAAAGCCGGGAAAGTCAATCCTCGGTGCGATCGCGTCAAGGTTCTGGGACTGCTGTTTAGCAAAGCTTCTACCCGGACGCGCGTTAGCTTTTCCGTGGCTATGTATCAGCTGGGTGGGCAAGTGCTTGACCTGAACGCCAGCGTTACCCAGGTGGGGCGGGGAGAACCCACCGTGGATACAGCACGGGTGCTGGATCGCTATCTCGATGTGCTGGCCATCCGTACCTTTGAGCAACAGGAACTAGAAACCTTTGCCAGCTATACCAAAATTCCGGTGATCAATGCCTTAACGGATCTGGAGCATCCTTGCCAGGTGCTAGCAGATTTGCAGACCGTGCGGGAGGAGTTTGGGGCGCTAGAGGGCGTAACGCTGACCTACATTGGCGATGGCAATAACATGGCCAACTCACTGATGCTGGGCTGCGCTTTAACCGGGATGCATGTCCGTATTGCTGTGCCTGCAGGCTATGAACCGGATGCGGCCGTAGTCGCCAAGGCCAGAGAGATTGCGGGCGATCGCTCTCAGGTGCAAATCTTTCAGGAGCCCCAGGCGGCGGCTGAGGGGGTACAGGTTTTGTATACGGATGTCTGGGCCAGTATGGGTCAAGAGAGCGAAGCCGCCGGACGGATGCTGGCCTTTCAAACCTACCAGGTGAATGAGGAGATTCTCAGCCTGGCTGACCCCAAGGCGATCGTCTTGCACTGCCTGCCGGCGCATCGAGGTGAAGAAATTACGGAAGGGGTCATGGAGGGGGCACAGTCTCGAATTTGGGATGAGGCGGAAAACCGCATGCATGCCCAGAAAGCACTGTTGGCTAGCGTGCTGGGGTTGGACTAGGGGAAGGCTGCTAGAGCAATTTTCAATTGAGTAAGGCACAGATTATTATTTGAAAGCCTTGTGGAGTGGGGCTTTCAAATAATAATTGGGTGCTAACCAACCGTGAAGCGCTCTGGCTGAAGGACATTATGGAGCGGAACAGGCTGCGAGTTTCGGCTCAATGGGAATCTCGATCACAAACTTTGCGCCTTGTCCTGGAGTTGAGATACAACGCATGCTGCCTTTGTGTTTCTCCACCACAATTTGATAGCTAATGGATAGTCCAAGTCCGGTGCCTGACCCCACCGGCTTTGTGGTGAAGAACGGATCAAACAGATGATGCTGTACGGCTTCATCCATACCCATGCCATTGTCAGCGATGTCAATCGCAATGCGATTGCTCTCCAGAACCTGAGTGCGGATGCTAATTTGTGGCTTGAGGATCTCTAGCTTCTCGGACTCATCAGCTTCACAGGCATTCCAAGCGTCTTCCAGCGAGTCGATCGCATTGCTCAACACATTCATCAACACCTGGTTGAGCTGCCCGGCATAGCATTCTACTTGGGGTAGTTCGCCATACTCTTTGACAATTTCAATCACCAGTCCGTTAGGTTTGGTAAATCGATGGTGCAAGATCATCAAGGTACTGTCGATGCCTTCATGAATATCTACCGGCTTGGTTTCGGCTTGGTCGTGGCGGGAGAAGTTTCTGAGGGAGGCTACAATCTGCCGAATCCGCTCGGTGCCGATCTCCATAGAAGCCAGGATCCGAGGCAAATCTTCAGCGAGAAATACCATGTCAATTGCTTCAGTGCGATCGCGAATGTCTGACCCGGCATCCGGAAATTTCTGCTGATAGAGGTTGAGTAGCTCCAATAGATCTTTGGCATACTGACTGAGATAACTGAGGTTCCCGTAGATGAAGTTAACCGGATTATTAATTTCGTGAGCTACCCCAGCCACTAGCTGTCCCAGGCTAGACATTTTCTCAGTTTGGATCAGCTGGGCTTGGGCATGCTGAAGGTCTTGTAAGGCTTGTGCCAGTTGTTGGGCCTGTTGGCGAGTTTGCAACAGCAATTGGGCTTGCTCCATAGCTACGCCTAGCTGGGCGGCAACCTGAACAGCAAACTGAATTTCTGAGGACTGCCAATCTCGGCTTCCAGAATGTTGGT
This sequence comes from Coleofasciculaceae cyanobacterium, assembly GCA_036703495.1. Taxonomy (GTDB): domain Bacteria; phylum Cyanobacteriota; class Cyanobacteriia; order Elainellales; family Elainellaceae; genus Drouetiella. Next base: position 2,923 of record DATNOY010000514.1, on the reverse strand, counting down.
ACGTGGCGAGCAGCCCCCAGAGGGTTTGCCCTACAAAGATGGGAGCTAACAGAAAGGCGCGGATGTGGTATTGCTCAAGGGCTTCTAGATGGCAGCTGCTCAGGGGAGCCTTGAGAATATCGTTGACAACATAGGTTTCGCCACTGCGAAAGCGACCCCCTTGGGTTTCTTGGAGATAGCTGTCGTTCCAAACCGTATGTCGTTCGAGTTTTGTGGAATTGACCCAGTCTGGTTGGGTAAACTCGCAGCTCCCGACAAATTCACCGCCCCAGTCGGCGTTGAATTGATAGACGGCAACGCGATCGGCATGCAGCAATTCACATACTTCCTGGGTCGTCGTCTGAAAAATGGTGTCTAGATCCAGAGATTGCCGCATTTTGGCGACTACTTCAAACAAAATGCGCTGTTGTTCTGCAGATTGTTCTAGCTTAGACGTCCGTTCTCTAACTTGCTTCTCCAGATTAGTATTGAGAGCCTGCAAACGTTGGTGCATCTCGTACTGCTGCACCGCCGAGGCAAAGTGATTGCCCAAGGATTGAGCCATTTCCAGGTCATCGGCTGTCCATTCGTAAATTTGCCCTTGCTTGGTTTCGCACCACAACTCAAAGGAGAGCCGAGGATAAAGCTGGCGTTGATCGGTGTCTAATTTGCCAGCCCAAAGAATTTCGGTATCGATCGCATCTCGAAAAATACTCAGGTATCCCCAGCACTGCTGCCGATGCCACAGCGGCAGCATCAAAACACTGCGAATGCTGGTAGGACGGAAGGCAAGCTGCAGGTTGCGGAGGCTGGGTTCCTGGTAGAGGTCTGGAATCATCCAAAGCTGCGGGCCATCGGCTTGAAAGTGCTCTGGCCAAACGCTGTATTCCTCCATTAAGGCATAGGGAGCCGCAGCCGGTATGACGGGCTGTTTGCCCGTGGTATAGAGTTGGGCAGGACGACTGGGGATCAGGGCAGGTTGATCCAGCAAATCATCGTTTAAGCTTATGGCTGCGGTATTGATATAGAGCCTGCCGCCTACTCCTTGTAAGGCAGACACTGCCTCTTCTAGGGCTGCCTGCAATTCAATTTTGTGGAGAGAATGCAGTAGCGTAATAATTCGATTAATGGTTGCTTCTCGTTGGGTGCGCTGACGGGCTTGGGTCAGCAAAATAGACTGGGCGATCGCCACCGATAGCTGATCCACCATAGTCTGTAAGGCCCATAGCTCCTGGGTGGGAATCTCTCGGGGTTCGGAGTGGTGTGCCACCAACAGGCCCCAAAGCTGCTCTTGATGAAAGATGGGCAAGACTACAGAGGATTTAACCCCCATAGCCGTTAGATACTCAGCATGGCAAGGATCGAGGGGGCGAAATTGCAGCTCTGAAAAGCCTACTTCCCCGGTCTCAGGATCACGCAAGGGGCTTTGCCCAATCAGCCGAGATTCAACATTAACGACTGAGCGCACCCGCGCCTCAATAAACAGCTTTCTAGCCTGATCGGGAATATCATCGGCTGGAAAGGTAAGCCCCAGCAAGGAAGGCAGACGATGCTGATGAATCGCCTCTGCAACTACTTCGCCACTACCATCGGCATTAAACTGATAAATTTTGACCCGATCGCTAGCTAGAAACGATCGCACTTCTGCTGCCGTTGCGCTGAGAATATCTTGAAGTTCTAGCGATCGCCGAATCCGGTGAACCATACGACGCAAGACGCTTTCTAGATCTAAGCTCAAGCTGCAATTGGGCAGAACAGGTTTTTGCATAGGGCAGTGTTTCCCTTCCTTTTTGAAACTCAGATAAATTAAAAGTTAAGACTTCTTGCATTTTTTCTAGATAGTTTTCCTAAAGTAGCAAGATTTACAAAGTATTTCGAGATTGTTAAAGAAAATACACTACACTTTTAGTAAAGGCAGCATGAAGTTAACCGCTAGCTGCAAGTTAAAAGGGGTTGAAATAGCCATTTGCTATGATATTTATTGATTTTTCGCAATGCAGTGATACAAAAACTCTCAAAATTCTTAGGAACGCATCTTATACAACTCTAATTAGTCTACGTAGGGATGACAGTAGAGTGAGCATTATTTATGTATAAGTACTATTGGTTATTCTCGATGAGCCTGGGTGATTTTGAGGTGGTTGGGCTGGGTTTGCACCCGATCGATCCAGGAGCGAATGGCAGGGAAGTCCTCTAAGCTAAAGCCTCCTTCGTCAGCAACATGAGTGTAGGCATACAGGGCAATATCAGCGATGGTGTAGCGATCGCTCACTAGAAACGGATGGTTTTGTAAACGCTGCTCCATCACGCCCAAAGCGGCGTACCCTAGTTCTCGCTTCTTCTCTAATGTTTCCCGATATTCATCGCCTTGTTGCAAATAGGAAAGGATGAAACGAGCGGTGGCAATATTAGGTTCGTGGCTATATTGCTCGAAGAAGAGCCATTGCATGACATAGGCGCGCTCGAGCCGATCTTCGGGTAAAAATTTTGTATTTTCGCTGAGATAGATCAAGATGGCGTTAGACTCTGCCAAATAGACCTGGGGTTCTAGCTCCAGCACCGGAATCCGCCCATTGGGGTTGATTGCCAAAAACTCTGGGGTGCGCGTTTCGCGCTGGATGATGTTCTTTTCGATGTATTCGTAAGGAATGCCGAGCTGGGTCAGCAGAAGCCGAATTTTGTAGCCGTTGCCAGAGGGACGGTAGTCGTAGAGTTTGTACATGGCTGGGCGGCGGATGGGAGAGAGGAAAGGGAAGGGCTAGGGAGTATATTGGGTTGTGGGTTCGACGCCTAGCTCTGATCGCCAGGTTGCTAAAGGTTTCTCCCAGGCTTCTTCCCATTTCTGGGCCAAGAAAGGCTTTGCTGTTTTGCCAATCCGGTAGCCTACGGCGATGCGATCGAGGAGGCGATCGAGTTCATTGGGGGTTTTTAGGGTTTTCAGCAA
>DATNOY010000513.1:0-7815 GCA_036703495.1 Coleofasciculaceae cyanobacterium | reverse complement strand
GAATTGGGTCGCTGCGTTGGCGGGGATGGCTGCCCAGAGCCCATTTGGGCTTGGGCTACTTCAATGGCTGAAGTAGGGAGAGAAGCAGCGACTAATCCCACTGCTGTAGCCAATAAAGCGGTGATCATCAGAGAGCGAGTAAATGTCATCGATTAAACCTCACATGGCATTGAGCCGAAATTCGGGCAATTTTTATAGCGCTACGCACCAAGATGAAGACAAAGGGGTGTGGGAGCTGCGCCCTTCAACTTGGCTTCAACGTTGAGCTTAGCCGAAGCAAGCTTAGCCAAAACGAAGCCCCTGCACCCTGTCTCATCGTTTTGATTACTGCTATATCATATCGCCTTGAAATCTAGATGCAGGGTTTAACTGCGGGTTCCTAGCCGTGATCCCTAAAAGACCTGAATCAGATTACCTCGGCAATTTAATCGGCTTGATTGTGGGGCGCGGTTCGTGCGCCCCACAATCAAGCCCCTGGAGTTTAAGTATTCTCAAATATTGCCGGAGTATAGAAGTCTCCTAGTGCTGCCCTGCATCCACAGATTTTTTCAGGGTTAATCCTACAGCAAAAATTCTCGCATCTTTTTCAAAACTTCCTGTAGCGGTATCACCGTCAAGACCAACGGCATAAAGGGTAGGATTGTCGCCAGTACCAAGACCTTAACCGTATCGAAGTCAAAGGGGAGAATTTTCATTTTCCTGACAACTTCAAAACTTCTAGCCAGGTCGGCCAGCGATCGCACATCTTGATGCCCCAACAGGGATTCCCTGATGGCGGGATCTGTCAGTATCCATTTCTGTTCAAAGGATTTGGTGTAGTCCATGCCCAGGGCTGCATACTCGAGCTGTCCTCTCTCCTTTAACTCAATCAATTGACCAGCGAAGGCGAAGAGGGGCAGCAAGACCAGAGCGATCGCCAATGTGATGTAACAGAAGACAGTCAGTTTGAAATCCAGCAGCGTTTTGCCTTCATAGGCAATCAGATTGGCAATTGCTGCAGCCATGACCGCAGACAATGAGAAAAGCAGAATAGCAAACCTGAGCTGCGCATCCCCCAGAAAAGCCAGTCCACCCGCTTGATCCGGATGAGTTGGCATCAGCTGCAGCCGAAGTTTTGACACCTGCCAGAGGAACCGAAACCAAATGATGCACCGCCAGATCCAGCGGAACAGCAAAAAGCGATAGATTGACGTGCTAATCAGGGTGAACCACCATCCTGCCAGCGATCGTCTGGTGCCGCTGGCAGGCAGCAAAATCCACGTTGAAAAATGGATAGACTTGACGACATCCAAGTAAGCGATCATGGAAGCAACGATGATGCCGACCAGGATTGCTTCTGCCCAGACTGATTCTTTCCAACGCATTCCTTGATGAACAGCCGCTTGAAACACTGGCAAGTCTGCTTCTAAGATCAGTCGTTCCTGCAAGAATTGCTCAACCGCTTCTTGGATCGAGGTATTAATCATCGGTTCTGCAATCAGTAAAAGCGGCATCACCAACAGCAATCGGGTTTGTTCCCCCATATCCAGCAAAAAAGGAACCTTCACAGCACTGCCGATCGCCAGTCCTTGCAGGGCAGACAGGATCAGCAGCGGGAGCCAGTTCACTAAAATTAAAATTTCAACCCTTCGCCACCAATGAGGCGGAAATCCAATCCGTTCTAAGACCCGATCCGCAGGTCCTCCCTGCGTTAAGGAAAAATTAGCCCTAGAAGTAGAGTCAGTTGCCATGATGATAGTATTACCTCCACAACAGCGGTGATCAAACGGATTCAAACCCAAACTTGAGGCACACCCTGCTTCTGAAAAACAGCTCCAGCCCAAGGGGCAAGGCTGAGCTGATTGGTTTGAGCATTCCAGAAGGTAGTTGAGTCTGTAGTGAGAATCAATGGAGGCGGTTGCCCTGCGTTAGGGGAGGACAGCGTGATGGACTGGGAATGCATGTTGAGGACGATCGCATACCCACCACACTCATAGCCATAGACCCGGTTAACATCATCCAGTAACCAGGATTGACGCGGTTGCTGCCAGAGATCAGACGTTTGCCGACGGAAGGTAATTAACTGTTTATAGAACGCCAGCAAAGCAGTATCTTGTTCATCGCCCCACAGCATGGGCAATCGAGCCTCTTCCAATCGCCCGACGGTCTCCAACTGACTCAGTCCCACTTCAGTTCCATAATAAATAATCGGGGGATGGGGTAACGTAAATTGGCATAATGCTGCCAGTTTGAGGCGGCGTTGATCGCCATTCACCACCCACAAAAATCGATTCATATCATGGTTATCTAAAAAGCTCGGTAAAACTAAACTTGACCCGAAGTAAGCCAAATGTTGCTCTAAAGCATGATCAAATTGACTGACGCTGAGGCTGTCAGACCCAAAGAATCGGCGCAGGAGTTCTAATAATTTAAAGTCCAAACAGCCATCCATTCGTCCGGTATAGGAGCGCATCACCGAGGGCGGTTGGGTAATTTCGCCCAGGGTCACACTATCCGATTTCGTTTGCCGGGTTGCGTCTCGAAACATAGACCAAAACGCATGGCTGACGCCATAGGCATAATCTAACCGAAAGCCATCACAGCCCTGTTGCAACCACTGGCAGGCATTACGAATGAAATACTCCCGCACTCCAGAATGATCCGTATTCAGCTCCGGTTGACCGGGAACATCAAAAAAACAATCATATTCATAGGGATGGTCCCGGAAGCGAAACCATTCATACGTTGGGTGCTGGCGATCGCTCAGCGCCGTCTGGAAAGCAGCATGTTCGCTGGAAACATGGTTCACCACATAATCCAAAATGATTCGGATGCCCCGTTGGTGCGCCTCCGAGGTAAGCCTGTGCCAATCCTCCACTGTGCCGATGCGAGGCTCAATGGTGCCATAATCAGTCGGATCATAGCCATGATGGGAAGGGCTGGGAAAAATCGGCGTTAACCAAAGACAGTTTACGCCTAGATCTTGCAAGTAATCCAATTTGGAGCGAATTCCATTTAAAGTGCCACCATAAATTCCACTGCGATCCGCCGGTGTATTAAAAGCAGTTCCTGGATCGGGTGCAAAGCGATCGACAAAAATCTGATAAATAACTGCAGCTCGTAGCCATGCTGGAATCATTTGACGATCCACAACGAACTGATAAATTTGGGGTGGATGGTCTCGATATCGCTTTTCTAGGGCCTTGAAATCAAAGTCTTCTGCGTTTCCCCATTGTTTCAGCAGATCCACATCTACATAAGGACAGGCGATCGTTTGCTGAGTCGTAGTAGTTGCGGTAATTGCATAGGTCACATGGGTTCCTTGCAATTGACCTGGAATGCTGACAGCCCACTGTTCTAGATAACACCATTGCAACGTATCCCATTCAATCTGAGTGCGTTGCAGCGGCAGCGTCACAATCGACGGATGCTCTAAATTGAAGGGAGATAAGGCAACGGATGCATCTGTTGTGTAGTGAAGGCTGATCGCTTTGACGGCGATCTCTGCGCCAACGCGCACCGTAATGGGAATGGGTTGATTTTCTTGCGGATCGATCGGACTCAGAGTGACATCGTGAAATAATCCAACTCGGGCCATCCTGGCTTGGTTCAGCCGCCCTTGGGAAGTAGAGAGAGATCCAAAGATAAATTCGGACAAGGGGTGGGATTGATGGGTCATGGCTTGTGGGTGTCGCGGATGTCAAAAACGATCTCAAGAACACTGTCATCACGCAAGCGAGGCAAAGCAGGCAAGGTTAGGTATCTCAGTCACACGGTAGATCGCGGCAAAATATTAATCATCAGGGGATACCCAGCGTTTCCAGATCATATAGGCTCCATGCTGATAGCCAAATTTCTTATAGTAGTTATAGATCGGGTAAAGCACTTCAGCAGCTTTTAATAAAAATAGCTGTAACCCAAATATAGCAATCGCTTCAATACCTTCTGGCGTTATTTTGCAACCCGTCTAATCAATTTAAGGATAAGGCAGAATGAATATTTCTTTTTATCGAATTTGGCTGGGTAGTGGAGTCCTGTTAGCCGTCAATATAGCTGTGTCTCAGGCGATCGCATCTAATATTTTTGGGCAGCCAGATTTCTTTGATGAAGGACAAGAACAGCTAGAAAGAGAGATCAACAGGTTACAGCAACAGCAACCCAACCTAACCCTGCCTGTAGAACCATCGCCGCAACAACAATGGCAACCCCTGGTGTCCAGAGCAGGAGGTTTTGCCGTTTGGATGCCGCCTGGAACGATGACCGAAGAAACCAAGATACTAGAAACCTCGATCGGCACTCTAAAATTTGATGTTCTCGCCAGCAATTTAGATGCTGAGAGATATGTGGCAGCATATGCCCCGTATGAAGGTGAGGATCAAGATGCAGATACCATCTTGACTGCGCTCAATGATGCGATCGCTTCTCGGACAAAATTCAATGTTAAGAGCAATCGGGCGATTTCCTTAGGCAATTATTCTGGTCGTGAGCTCATCCTAGCATCCAGCGATCAGCAAATTACCTTGCGTACCTATCTTGTCCAACGACAGCTGTACGTTCTAGGCGCTAGCGGCTCGGATAGCCATGATAATGCCAAGATCGCCACATTTTTCAACTCATTCCAATTGCTGAAATAGACTTTCCCCAGAACAACAGATGGAGAAATCTCGCTTTATCTCCCCAGAACTTAGAGAAAAGCCTTATGCAGTGCAGCTTTTCTCCGAGTTTTGGAAAAATTCACGATCATTGCCGGAGTCATAGGTCAGGCAAAGCCGGTTAGGGATCTGCGGGAAAATCATATACCCCTGTAGAGGCGCAAGGCCTTGCGCCCCTATCGCTAATGTTGTTGCCAGTGGGGATATTATTAAATTACAAATTTCTTATAACGATCGCAGAGGTTCAATCGGAAAATCAATGCCTGTAATCAGCCCATCCTGATCAAAAATCACCACAATGGTATCCGTTAGGTTAGCAAAGCGGGTATTCACTAAAACAACATTGCCCTCAACTCGCGTTTCCTGGCGTTCCTGGAACTTCCCTGTAACCCGCTCGAAATTCTCAACTCGTTCCTTGAAATTGTTGCGAAATTCATTCCGCAGCGTTGGATGCAAGTACTGTAAAGCCTCGTCATATTGATTCGAGAACACCAGATCAATGAACTGTTCTGCCCGATTCTGATAGGAAACCGTTTGAGCGAGGACGGGTGCCGCAAGCGTCTGTGTGACGGGAGCGATCGCAGCAATGGCTGTGAAGAGAATACTGCCAAGGATAGCGGAATGAGTTGCCCAACGCGGTAAAGTCGTCATTTTGCTTGAACTCTTCTAGATTACAAACAATCTTTATCGATCAATACAGCAGTCCTCATCCAGATGAGACGGGGTGCAGAGGCTTCAACGTGAGCGCCCAACCGAATGTCTGGAACTCCTGTCTAGATAAGACTGATTCATTCTATCCAGAGGGAAAGTCCAACATCAATAACAACGGATTGAAGTCATTATTGCAGTCATTAATGAAGCGGTAGATTGCAGCAGTGATCGAGAGATGTCCCGCTCAACGGAATCAAGTAATCACTTCCAGCTATGACTGTTGCGTCTGAGCGCCTGAAGCTCAATTTCTAACATACCGTCGGCGGACAGAGTGTCGCTATCAAAATTCTGCAAAATTTCAATTCACTGGGTCGATCGCCATAGCGTTTCAGAAGGTGATTCTCCAAACATAACTTTGTAGTCAACTGAAAAATAACCCATATGCTGAAAGCCCCACTGGTTAGCAATCAAGTTAACCTTATCAATGGTTGGATTTGCTAATTTAAGTGCCGATCGAACTCGATTTAATCGCAGCGCCTTAAAGTAAGCCATCGGACTCATATCCAATAAGTCGTGAAAATAATTGTTAAGCGATCGCTCACTAATTCCAGCAACGGCACAAAGGTGATCAATGGTAAGAGTCTGGTTTATGTGCGCCAACATATGTTGCTCCAGTTGTTTGATCAACCGTATCCGCTGAAGTACCCGGAGCGGTTGAGTAGCCGAATCTTCTGCCGATAAGAGCATGGTAATCAACAGCGACACGACATCCTGTGTAATGGACTGCGCGTCAGAACAGGGGTTCCTGTCAGCAGGAACTCGCTCCAGCATATCCAAGCTAGATTGAAGATAGGCTTTAATGGCATTTAGGGCTGCCGGATTAGCTCTCACCAAACTCTTTTCTAGATCCGCTGGGTGCAGATGGCGTTGCTGCAAATCTGCATGCTCTAAAAGCAGATCGCGTTTCAGCCTAACTGCAAACATTTCGTACCCAGCGGGAATTTTAAGATCAACTTCTTGGTCTGAATTAATCAGAACATCCCGGTTATCATACTCCAGCCCTCGCCAGATCGATCGCCCCTGTGAACTGATTTCCATCCCAAAGCCTACCGTTCCAGGGGGTAAACTCCCTCGAATCTGCATAGCTTGATTCCAGCTTAAGTAGAACAACTCAATTGCATCAAATTGGGCAAACTTGAGCTGTCCATGAAACCTTCCCCTGGATAGCTGCCGCCATTCCATATCTTGGGCAGGCAAGGCTGCGACCATTTCATCAATATCTTGACTGATCAACGAAAAGAAACGGTCACTGTCCATCTGTTGATTCTGCTGTGCGACTTGAAAAATGGGGGAAATTCAGACACATGGGAACAGATTAGATTGGGTCATGTTTTAAAGGGCTTTGTTGCGTCATTAGTCCGCAGTCCGACTTTTGTCCAAAATCCGTATGACACAAGGATTTCTCAATCAGGTCATCTAATTGACAATTCTTGCTATGCAAGGTGAGGGATTTATCAACACAGCCAATCGACCTGACTCATGCAAGCGACAGTCTTATTCACAAACGTTGCGATCGCTTCGGTGCCATTGAAGATAAGCGCCATTGAAGATAACGGTATGGGTTCCCTGCTGCACAAACGTGAGTGGATGAAAAGATAGACCTGTCCTGAGTTTAAATTAACCAGAACATCATCTCAAACGATGGGTGAGAAGGAGGTGAAGGGGGCAATGCCCGCTCTGGAGGGACAAAGTCCCCAACCTCCCCTCCTGGATTTTCTCATCACTGATTTGGAATGGCTATACGTTCAGATAATTTTGATAGCGTTTGTATAAGACTCTTATTATTTGAATTTAGGTTAAAAATATCTATCAAAAAATGGCAACGATTAGAACTATAACCATCCCAAATCAGGAGTGAGCAGGGGGTAACGGGGGCAACACTGCCGATGGGAGCCGGAGTCTCTCAACCCCAATTGGATTTTCTCATGACTGATTCAGGATTGCTATATGTGCGCTGCGCTCTATATGCGATGCGCTATGTATGCGATGCGTTGAATAATGCAAGAGGCGATCGGAGGGACAACTTTGACTCATCGTGAAGCTGCCCCCTCTATAGTACGTGACCAGCACATGACCAATATTTGACCAGTACGTGACCAGTACGTGACCCACTGGAAGGAAGGCGCATCTTTCGCTCTGCCGCGCCGCTAAACCCAAGGTAATTGCCTGATGCCCTTACGAAGACTTCCGTAACGTTTCAGAGGGAGATTCAGCAAACATCTTCTTGTAATCTTTGGCAAATTGCCCCATGTGCCAGAACCCCCATCGAATAGCGACAGCCGTCACGGTAGTTTGGTTAGCCACAGATGCCTTCAGTTGGCGTCGCACTTCGTTGAGGCGCTGGATTTTGAGGTAAGCCATGGGAGACATACCAAAAGATTCTTGGAAACCATAGCGGAGGGTGCGTTCACTGACATGAAGTTTGGTGCAAAGATCATGAACTGTCCAGGGGCGATCGAGATTTTCCATAATC
>DATNOY010000512.1:0-6828 GCA_036703495.1 Coleofasciculaceae cyanobacterium | reverse complement strand
TTCGATCGCTCCAGGATGGCATAACGCAGCTGGGCACCGCTTAGATCTGCTTCGCGCAGAATCGCTCGGTATAGATCCGCTTCATTCAAATCTGTTCCCCAGAGAATTGCCTCACTTAGGTCTGCTTCTCGGAAGCTGGCTCGGCTCAAGTCAGTTCTCCCTAATCGGGCTTGCCGCAAATCTGCCTGATTGAAATTGATGCCCCGCAGGTGGGCATTATGCAAATCGACCTCTTGCAGGTTTACTTTTTGAAAGCTGCGCTCCCCTTTGGCATACTGATTCAGGATCGCTTCAATGTTCATTGCCGTTGCCTTTGGGGGTTGCAACTGTGGGGATGGCTCTGGAGAAGAGGTTAGCTCAGGCATCGCTCAAAATATGACTTTTTTCAGTCTAAATTATAGAAGAAGAATTTGAGAAACTTGTGACGACAAGCTTCCAGTCGCGATTCGGGCGGGCATTGGCGTCAATTCCAACTAGCCAGATTGCAACTTGGCAACCGTAGCAGTCCGCAATCCGTTCGGATGGCATTGAAAGCACCTGCATCATTTGAAAACCTGCATCATTCAAAAAATTGCTATTCAGGATCCCGAATTCATTAAAACCAAACTTTCAAAAATTAAGTGTTGGGTTCTATTTCATTCACGTTTCTAAGCAATACCGCTTTCCTGTGAGCCGGTTAACTCCGCCATCACCTCAGCGACCGACATGATTCGTTCTGTTTGTCCCATATGGGTTCCAGAAAAAATGAGACCGTTTTCTACATCCCCGCCCGCCGCTCTAGCAAGCGCTTGAAGAATGCAGTAGGTCTGTTGAGTATCTCGATATAGACAAGTTTCTAAACAGTTTGCAATACATCGTCGTTCTAGCTTGGAAGTACCGGCATTTGTCCGGACTGTCGCGTTGGGGTGGACTGTTTTTTCCAGCACCGCTTGTTCTGCAAAGGCGTTTCGCAATGCACGCGCGGGTTTGCCGACCGGACTAGGCACAATCATCCTATCTTGGGGAAGGGCATTGAGATGAAATTCCTTGTAGCGGCGATCGGCATCACATTCTACGGTTGTAATAAACCGAGTGCCCACCTGCACTCCTTTTGCGCCCAATGCCAGCATGCGATCGACATCCGATCGCCTCCCAATTCCGCCGGCTGCAATTAAGGGAATATTGGCTCCGAGCTGATGCAGATATGCCAGGATTTTTGACATCAGCCCTGCAATGGAGTCGTTGAAGGTTTCACAAGTTGTGCCGATATGTCCGCCCACAGCTTGAGCATTTTCGACAATCAGGGCATCGGGCAAACGGTGATACTGCTGTTGCCAGGTTTGGCAGATAGTTTGAACCGCATCGACTCCACAAACCATGGGCACCAGAGCAACATCGGGATAGTCGGCTGTATATTCTGGCAACGTTAGCGGCAACCCGGCAGCAGTCAGGATCAAGTTAGCGCCATTGGCAGCGGCTGTGCGTGCCAGGGTGGGATAGTCTCTGGTGGCAATCAGAATGTTGACTCCAATGATGCCATCTGGACTAATGGCACGTGCCTTTTGCAGTTCGTCGATTAAGGCTAATCGATTGGCATTAAAAAAATTGCCTCGTTTACCCTGAGCTTCAAAATAAGGAGAGTTGAGTCCTAAGCCCAAGGATGAGATAACCCCTACTCCACCCGCATTTGCCACTGCTCCTGCCAAGTTTGCCCCAGACACACGAACTGCCATTGCGCCTTGCACGATGGGATGTTGAGCAATATGTTGACCGATTTTCAAGGGTGAGGCTGACTTGAACATGTTTCGTAATTCTAGTTTTTAATAACTATACAGTTATTGAATTGTCTAGACAATCATTTCTGATGCTTTTACATCTCTAATAGCCCCAGATATAGCCCCAGATATAGTGGCGCTACATACCCAGATTGGGATGAAGGTGTGCAGGGCAGAATTCCTGTACACCGGACTTACCTGTTAAATACCCGGTAGACTACGGCTATAAAAGTTTTGCAATATTTTCAATCTATTTACTATATAGCTATATAGTAGTATGGTTATTATATGGGTTCGCTGGAAGGCATAATGTTGCAGCCGATAAACCGTCGTCAGCAGCCCCGAATCCAGCAGTAGGCTTGTTGCGGATAGCAAAGAACTTATCCATTGGGCACTATGGTTGATTCGACTGGCTATTTCTGAGCAGGTTCAGCCCGGTGAACCTGCTGCAATCGTACCAGTGCCCGTTGATGAGGTTGCTGCCCAAGCTAGGAGAGAACGGGTGATGAGCGGGTGATTTAAAACTTAACTTTAGAAATTATATTTAGGAGTCGCAAGTATGGCTCATGTGATAGTCATTGGTGCTGGATTGGGAGGACTTCCTGCGGCCTATGAACTGAGGCATGTGTTACCGCGTCAACATCAGGTAACACTAATTTCTAATCAACCCAAGTTTACCTTTGTCCCTTCTCTTCCCTGGGTTGGATTGGGGTTGCGATCGCTCGATCGCATTCAGTTAGAACTGGTCAAAATCGTTCCTCAGCACGGAATTGAGTTGATTCTTGATACAGTAACGGCGATTGATCCAAAGTCAAAACAAATGACGCTGCAGCATCGAACGCTGGCTTACGACTATGTGGTAATTGCAACCGGCCCAGAATTAGATGTGGAGTCCCTACCCGGTTTGGGACCTGAAGGCGGCTATACCCAATCGGTGTGTAATCCTCATCATGCTGTATTGGCGCGAGCCGCTTGGGAACAGTTCTTACAAGATCCAGGGGCGATCGTCGTGGGAGCGGCACCGGGAGCCAGTTGTTTTGGGCCTGCCTATGAATTTGCCCTGCTAGCTCACCATACGCTGCGCCAAAAGGGATTGCGCGATCGCATTCCCATAACTTTTGTGACATCCGAACCCTATGCCGGACATTTGGGCATTGGCGGTATGGCAAATTCGCGCTGGTTAATTCGGGCCATGCTGGCCGATCGTCACATTGATCTGATGGATAACCTGGCCATTGCTCGGATTGAGCCAGACACAATCCAGATGGCAGATGGGCGCAGCTTGCCCTTCAAATATGCTATGATTCTGCCTGCTTTCCGGGGTCCCCGGTTTCTCCGGGAAGCACCAGGATTAACTGATGCCAAGGGGTTTGTCCCCGTGTTGCCCACCTATCGACATCCTGATTTTGATTCGGTTTATGCGGTTGGCGTAGTCACCCAACTCAAGCCGATCGAACCTACCCCAATTCCCATTGGTGTGCCCAAAGTGGGGCAAATGACGGAGGAAATGGTGCTGAGCGTGGCCCATAATATTGCCCTCGATCTGGGTGTGATTGCCGGTCAGCCCATTACTCCTACCCTACAAGCCATTTGCTTTGCCGATTTTGGAGACACGGGGGCGCTATTCCTGGCAGACCCCCTGCTCCCCGACCGCGAAGGGCACCGACACCGTGCTTTTACAACGAAGGGGATCTGGGTATCGTGGGCGAAAACTGCTTTTGAGAAATACTTTATGGACAAAATGCGGATGGGATGGACAATGCCCTGGTTTGAACGAGCAGGACTGCGGGCGATCGGGCTACCGTTGGTGGAACCGATCGTCCCCAGCCTAGAGCCAATTCAGGCAAAAGGATGACGATCCTCTTCAGCATGGGGATTCAGGTGGCTGTAGGTTGGTGAGGAGTGCTGGATTGCTGAATTAGTGTCCATCGCCATTCCAATGAAGGGGAGTGGAGCAGGTGATATGGAAATTGTTTTCAAACCCGGTGAACTAGAAATACTCGCCAGTCGATTTAAGATTTTGGCAGAACCAGCCCGATTGCAAATTTTGGCAGCATTGTGCAATCAGGAACGAAGCGTGCAAGAAATCTGCGATCGCACAGGATTACTTCAGGGCAACGTATCTAAACACCTCCGGCTGATGAAAGATGCTGGCGTGGTGGCGTGCCGCCGGGAGGGCGTTTGGCGATATTACCGGGTGATTGATACGGAGCTGCTGGCTCTATGTGCAAGGACTCGTCGATCGGCTAAGGATTTGTAGGCAGCAATCCTAGGAAACAATTAGGTTATACCGTTTTTATATGAGACTGCGCCTGATTCACCTCCGGCTGTCGCCGTCCCCTTGCCAAGGGAGACTACAGGAGGTCATAGATTTATTGCATCCTCGTAAAAAATTGGTATTCAACAGAAAAAAGAAAATGAAATTAATTAATCAACAAATTATGAATCCAACTTTACTTACACCCGTTCAACTGAAGTCGCGTCAGGATCAACTGTTGATGATTGACGTGCGAGGATGGCTAGAATATTGGATAGGACATATTCCGGGAGCGCAGCGGTTAAACCATCATCGGATTCTTCGAGACATCGCCAAAGACCAACCGATCGCCCTCACCTGTCTCTCGGGGCAACGCAGCGCGATCGCAGCCCAATGGTTGGTAACGCAAGGCTACCGCCAAGTCTATAACCTGCAAGGTGGCTTACTGGCATGGCAAAGTGCGGGCTATGCCGTGCAGCGAGGTAATCGCCCTTAAGGAGAGAAACTATGACGCACTCCACCTCAGATGAATCGCTGAATGAATCGCTCGATGCAGCGCCAGCACTCAAACAGTTTCCTGGGCCCAAATTGTCTCGCAGAAGTTGGGGATTGTTGCTAGGTGGTGCATTGCTGCTAGCAGGAGGAACCTGGGGCATTCTGCAACTCACTCGTCCTCCCCATTCCCAGGAACCGGCCCTAGCCCCGGCGATCGCGGTTAAAACCATAGAAATTCGCACTCAACCAATCGCCAATATCCTGGAACTGTCGGGTACGATTCGGCCGATTGACCAGGCGACTCTGTCTACCCGGGTGATGGGACGGATTACGCAGCTGTCGCTGGAGTCCGGCGATCGGTTTCGTCAAGGCGATATCCTGGCCCGCATTGATGTCATGGATATGACTGCCCAAACCAGTCAGGCTCAGGCGGGGGTGGCTCAGGCTCAAGCAGAAGTTAGCCGTTCTCAGGCAACTCTACATCAATTAGAGGCTCAAAAACAGGAGGCTCAAGCCGCCCTGCAATTGGCAAAAATCAATCAGGCGCGCATGGCCCAACTGCAAGGTGAAGGAGCGGTTGCACTATCCCGACTGGATGAGGCAAATACGGCTCTGGATGAAACCAAGGCACGAGTTGCGCAGGCAGAAGCCGGCATTCGGCAGGCAGAGGCGGCGATCACCCAAGCTCGGGCAGCCGTGAACCAAGCAAACTCAGGCGTAACATCCGCCTCTGTGAATGAAAGCTATGGCACGGTGATTGCCCCTTTTGATGGGGTAGTGGTTCAAAAGCTGGCTTACGAAGGTGAAACGACGGCTCCTGGAACAGCCTTGCTCAAAGTCGAAAATCCAGACAGATTGCAACTGGAGATCTCGGTGCCAGAAGAAAACCTCCGGTTCGTGCGCGTGGGTCAGCGGGTGCAAGTCCGGGTTGATGCAGTTAATCAAACGTTCAATGCCACTATTGGACAAATTGTGCCAACTGCAGACCCCAACTCTCGCAGTTTTTTAATCAAGATTCCTCTGAGGAGTTCTAATCAGCTGATTTCTGGAATGTTTGGGCGAATTGCTCTGCCTTCAGACGGGCAACAGCAAACGATTCTGATTCCCGCGAATGCTTTGATTCAACGAGGACAACTGCAAGGGGTTTATGTGGTGGATACTAGTGCCACTCACCCAACGGCTATACTGCGCTGGGTGAAAACAGGTCAGATCCAGAATGGAAAAGTTGAGATTGTATCGGGGCTGACGACAGGCGATCGCATCATCATCAGCCCAATCAATCAGCTCAGCGACGGACAATCTATCGCAATCCCAGCTGAGCGACGATAGGGGGTACAGGGGGCAGTGCCTTCTCCATCCAGAAATCAGCTTAGAGGACGCATCCCCAAACCCCTCTGAGGGTTTTACGGCTGATTTAAGATTGCCATATTACTGTGAATTGATCATAAGGAGATACTGTATGAGCTACTACTTTAGTAAAGTCTTGCACCTCTCTTTTGATGAAACTGTAACCAAAGTTGTTGAAGACTTAAAAGAACAGGGATTTGGTGTTCTGACTGAGATTGATGTTCAAGCTTCAATTAAGAAAAAACTGGATATAGATATGCCCAAATACCTGATTTTGGGAGCTTGTAATCCCTCCTTTGCCTATCAAGCTTTGCAATTGGAAGACAAAATCGGTACGATGTTGCCCTGTAATGTGATTGTGCAGCAGCAGCCAGAGGGAGTTGAGGTTTCAGCGGTTGATCCGGTTGCTTCCATGCAAGCGATCGGGAATCCACAGCTAGAGACTATCGCCAATCAGGTGAGAGAAAAACTACAAGCAGTCATTGAACATCTGTAATGGATTTGCGAGGCAACAATCCGCAACATTGCTGCCTCGCGAACTTAATCATGTCTGCCCTGATCAACGGGAGAATCAGATAGAAATGAACAATGGCACAAACCTTGAACGCGATCGGGCAAAACCTCATCGGCTAGGTTTTGTGGGCAAGTTGGCAAAACAGTTTATTGACTCCAAACTCACACCGCTGATCATCCTGGTGGCGCTGTTATTGGGGATTGGCGCAACTGCAATTTTGCCCAGAGAAGAAGAACCCCAAATCACGGTACCTATGGCAGATGTATTTGTACAAATGCCAGGAGCGTCTGCAAAGGACGTAGAACAACGGGTAACGACTCCCCTGGAGAAGTTGATCAAAGAACTACCGGGCGTGGAATATGTCTACTCTACGTCCCGCCCTGGGACATCGTTGGTAATTGTGCGATTTCTGGTCGGACAAAACCCGGAAGCCGCTATCGTTCAGCTTTACAACAAACTCT
>DATNOY010000511.1:0-3924 GCA_036703495.1 Coleofasciculaceae cyanobacterium | reverse complement strand
CGTGAACCCGGCGGTATTTTCCACGCTCCTTCACGAGTACCCCTATTCGTTCTAGCGCATCTAGGGCAATTTGCAGTTTTCGAAGGCTAGCGTCATCTTTGCAATTGAGCTTTTTTTCCAGTGCCTTAGGGGCAACTAACTTATCATCTGCAAAGTTTGCTAGTAGCGTTGCAATCGAGAATTCCATGTAGCGACTGATCCTTTTGATTGGCTTAACTCCTCGCCCCTTGCCGTTAACCCTTGAGTCGTTCGGTATAACAGGTACCTGATTTCAATATCCCGATCACTGAGCCAGACTAAATTTTGAGTTGGCTTTGCTCAGCAGGAACCTTTGAAAAACCATCCGCCTACTATCCGCCTACCATCCGGTGCGCTCAGCGATCGCCCTGAAGAGCAATAAGCTGAAAACGTAACCCGCGAAACCGGATACCATGCCCAAACTTCCTTGAAAAACTCAAGATGCTCCGGCTTTTCTCCTCGATGCCTGCAGGGGGCTTTGTCATAGAAAGACAGCAACCCATTCTGAAGCCTCTACATCAATCTAAATGTTCACTGCTTCTGTAATTTCCTGCTTGTAAGGATTCGGGAACTTTAGAAAGTTGCCCTATCGGTTACAGAACTCAGGTGTAGCCAAAGCGCAGCGTCAGCGAACACGGATTTGAAAAGACGATGCTGGGAGAAAGTGCAAAGGGCTTGCCTATTTTCGCACTTTCTCTATTCTATTCGCACTTTCTGAAGGAAAGATGTTTTTTTCAGAGACGAGTTGGATTAATTGAAGCCCTATCGCTGTCCTGTGACAATATAAGCCACTCGCTTACCAATATTGGTAGCGTGATCGGCCATCCGTTCGAGATGACGAATGACTAATACCAGCAGAACGATGGGTTCGATCGGGCCCTGAACGTTGGTTTGACGAGCTAGCAGGTTATAGAGGGTTTCATAATCTGAATCGACAGCATCGTCTTTTTGTTTAATATCCAGCCCCGATTCGGCATCTAGATCAGACAGAGAGGCTAATCCCATAGCCAGCATCGCCCGGCAGCGATCGAGCATGATTTGCACCTGATCCATACAGGCATCTACGGGAAAAGGAAATAGCTTAACAGCGATTTCGCCTAGATCTTCGGCATAGTCTCCAATACGTTCCAGATCCCGGATCAGCTGCATGAGTGCGCTCAGCAAACGCAAATCTTGCGTTACCGGCGTTTGCATCGCAATTAAATTCACGCAGTCCAGTTCAATTTGACGGTACAGCTGGTCAATTTGTTTATCTTGGATAGCAATTTGTTGGGCAGCTTCCAAGTCGCGATCGAACAGGGCTTTGCGAGCCAACCAGCAAGAGTTCTCCACCAAAGCCCCCATCCGCAGCACGTCTCTCTGCACTCGCCTGAGCTGCCGCTCAAACTGGATTCGGGTGGGTCTAGAACTTTCCAATCGGGGAGTCTCCATTATTGGTTGTAGAGAAAAGCCAAGAGATGAGCCAACTGAGTCCACACAATTGCCCAACTCATTCATGAGTCATTAAATTAGCCTGGATTGTAGGGCCATGCAAGCGATCTCCATCACAATCAGGGTACAAATTTTTCGATAGATCTGCAGAATCGGATGGACTTAAACGAATCCTGCCTTCTGGAATACCACTCTTCTCAACAGAACAATATTTTCTGTTACATCATGTGACGAAGCGTGCCACAGGGCCCGGATTTAGCCGAAATTAAGAACGTTGGTGCGCGATGGTCTCCAAGGCGATCGATACCTGAATACTCGAAATCTATGACATCAGGAGTTTCCTAAACTATGACTGATACACAAGTCTATGTTGCTTTAGTAGTTGCGTTGATTCCAGCGGTTCTGGCTTTCCGACTCTCTACAGAGCTGTACAAGTAGATTTCAAAAACCTACGGTTTTTACCAAGAGCAGAGAGTACCGTAATGTTGTACTCTCTGCTTTTTTATGGATTTACATCGGCTTACCCGGTGACTTCTAATGATTTTCAGGGCAACATGTTAAAAGATGTTAGAACTGCTTAAGAAGCTTCTATACTTTTCCCGTAAGCCTGTTGCAGAAATCGATTTATCGTGTAATGTTTTGTCTGGTTGTCTCTGCTGCGGGATGATTTCTCGGCAAAGACCTAGTCTGCCAGGTCAAAAGGGCTAGATCAGATGAACTAGGTTCAGCCAGACTGCACCAAATAAACTAAATCGGATAAAACCAAGGGCAAACTAAGGGCAAATGTTGTCAAATTGGGGGATTTCTCAGATTTGGGGATGCCCGTTTTCAGAGCAGGATCGGATTATATGAATGCACTTCCACGTTATGACTATCCCCCAACGCCACCCGATCCTACTCCTCGGAAGAAGGTGCGTCGTCGTCCTCGCCGAGATCCCCACCAGGCTACTATTGCCGAAACTAGCTTTAAGCTAGGGGTGAATGCTGTACTGGCGATCGTTGCGATTACGGCTTTAGTTAGGCTGGTACCATACAACTTAGCTCAGCAGACTAAGCTACAAGAAATTCGGGCAGAGGTTTCCGATCTTGAAGGTCGGGTCGGGCAATTGCGGGCAGATCTGAGCCGTCAGTTTGATCCGCAACAGGCGATGAGCGTGATGCGAGAAGAGAGTATGCGCGTTGACCCTCGGCAGCGGCAGGTCATCTGGTTGCCGCCCAGTAGTTCAACCGCTCAAGCCCCTCCAAGCACCCGATCAGCGCGACAGGAAGTAGCGACAGCCAATGTCAAGCGCTCTGGCTCTACTGATCCCGCTTTTTATCCTCCATCAGCTTCAGAAGAAAAACCTTAAACCTTAGTTGTTAGTATAACTGTTCTATTCAAAAAGTACAAATGTTCTTAGAGGTCTGACCGGGTCAGACCTCTTTTTTGAAATGTGATCTCAATAGGATAGAGATGATCCCGGCATGGTTTTAGTACCGAATGCGGGGATCAATGTAGGCATTCAGGATGTCGATTGAGATGCTGGCGATCGCCACAATCACCGACAGAAACACCATGACACCCTGCACCACAGGATAATCTCGCTTGAGAATGGCATCATAAAAGCGGCTGCCGAGTCCTGGCCATGAGAACGTTACCTCTGTAAGAACGACGCCCGCCAACAGCGCTGCAAAAGTCAGTCCTAGAATGGTAATCACCGGGATCATGGCGTTTTTTAACGCATGAGCAATCACAATTTGCCGCTCTTGGATACCTCTGGCGCGGGCTGCTTCGACATAATCTGCCTTCAGGGTTTGCTTGAGATTCACCCGCACCATCCGCTCAAAAATGCCGCTGATCAGAACGCCTTGGGTCAGGCTAGGCAAGGCCAGATAGTAGAGACTTAGCCCCAGGGCAGATAGGTCGCCGCTGAGTAAGCTGTCTACTACATAGAGCCCTGTGATGGTAGGAGGAGGCTGGAGCGACAGGGGATAGCGCGTTCCTAAGGGAAACCAGCCCAATTGCACTGAAAAAATCAGCTGCAGGATCATGCCGAACCAATACATGGGAACGGCATAGGTGAAGATGCCAAACAGCCTGCCGCCGATATCAAACCCGGTATTGGGTTTAGCGGCCGCCAACGACCCCACCCCCACTCCCACCAGAACGGCAATGGACATGCTACACACCGTCAGCTCCACGGTGGCTGGAAAATGCGCCTGGATGATTTGCCACACGGTTTCACCTTGAGTAGCGATCGAGGTGCCTAGATCTAGCCGCAGCAGGTTGCCTATATAACGACCATACTGCAACCACAACGGCACATCTAATCCCAGCGTATGGCGCAGATCTTGCTTGGCTGCCTCCGGGGCGCGTGGCCCCAACAGCACATCGATCGGGTCGCCCGGCGTGGCTCGCATCAGCAGGAAGATCAGCGTTGTGATCGTCCAGATCATCAGGGGAGCCAGCAGCAGGCGAGAGAAAACGTAGTAGCG
>DATNOY010000510.1:0-3212 GCA_036703495.1 Coleofasciculaceae cyanobacterium | reverse complement strand
TCATATCTGGCTCGTTTTCAAGCATTGCAGCCAGTCCCTGCCGAACAATAGCATGGTCATCAACAATCAAAACGCGAATGGCTGCGGACTGGCTCATGTGACGGCCTCTCGCTGTACAGATACGCTCACTTCTGTTCCCTGCCCCAGTTGGCTCTTAATCGAGAGCTGTGCGCCAATATGTTCCGCTCGTTCGGTCATGCCCAGTAAGCCAAACCCCCGATTGAGGATTGTGTTGTTAGCTTCAAACCCTCGTCCATTGTCTTTAATTTGTAAACAGCACGATGTGAGTTCATAAACTAATTCAATCCGGATTTCGCTTGCCTGAGCATACTTGATGGCATTGGTAAACGCTTCCTGCCCAATCCTCAGGAGATTATTCTCAGTGTCAGGAGGTAATACATAGGGTGTGCCCATCACCTCACAAACCAAGCGAGTTTCCGTTGACGATCGCATCATGGAGACAAACTGCTCCAGCGCTGTCCATAGGTTGCCATCCTTCAGTGATTGAGGACGCAGTGCCGCAACGGAGCGTCGAGCCTCGATTAACCCGTTCCGAGCCAGTTCACGCACAGTGTTAATATGCGGTTGGATGGCTTCTGGGTGGGTGGTCACTAATCGAGAAATGGTTCCCGTATGAACCAAAACACCTGTAAAAGCCTGGGCTAGGGTGTCGTGAATTTCTCGCGCCATGCGGTTGCGTTCTTCCAGAATGGAAGCTGCTTCGGCGAGTTTGCGATCGCTGATGTCAAGAATTACCCCTAACATGCGCACAGGCTGCCCAGCTTCGTTGTAGATGCCTCGACCTTTGCCAACGAGCCAGTGAATACTGCTATCTGGATAAATCACTCGATATTCAGCTTCAAAATCGGTATGGGTTGCTAGCGCGACCGCAACCGCTTGCTCGACTCGCTCAATATCTTCTGGATGAACGCGATCGCGCCATACTTGATAGCTACTCTCAACTTCGTTGGAAACTAATCCTAGCAATCGAGCGTGGTTATCATTCCACTCAGTTGTATTCTCTAGAATATTCCAGTTCCAACTGCCGATGTAGGTCAAGTCCATTGTCAACCTGCGCTGCTCTTCACTATACCGTAGAGCGCTTTCGACTCGTTGGCGTTCTTCAATCTCCTCAGAAAGCAGTAGAGTTCGTTCCGTGACCTGTTGCTCTAATGTATGGTTGTAGTCGGCTAGCAGTCGCTCGGCTTGCTTGCGCTCTGTGATGTCTTGAAAGGCTACGATTCCATAAACCACATTGCCCTGCTCGTCGAAGACTGGAGTTCCCCATGTCTCACATGGAATAACTGCATTGCTTTGGTGAATATCTATATCATCAACCCTGGTGCGTTCACCACTTAACGCTCGAATAATTGGCAGGTTCTCACTTGGATAGATTTGATCTGTTCCTGTCACGTAAAATTGATAAACCTCTGAAAGTTGCTCCGGTGCCGCAGCAGGGTCAACGCCTTTACCCATCAGCTCAATTCCCCGATGATTGACATAATAAGGACGACCCATTGCATCAATAATACCGATTCCGACTGGAATTGCTTCTAGAAATTGAGTCATCTGACTTTCACTAGCGCGGAGCTTGAAGTAAAGTCTGGCATTTTCGATCGCAATCGCTGCTTGAGTGGAGAGCAGATTCAGAACTTGCGATCGCTCCGGTGTAAAAGCCCCGGCCGCCAATTGATTCTCTAGATACAACACGCCAACTAATTTACTTTGATTTAGCAACGGCAAACAGAGTAATGATTGAGTTTGGTTCTGCTGAATGTGTGGATCATTAATAAAATTCCCTTCACGAGTGGCATCACTTAGAATCACCGATTCATGCGTTCGAATTACATACTGAATGATTGATTCAGGTAAGTGATTTGCGATTGGAATCGATCGCAGTACTTGCGTTGTACAAACCTGCTTCCCCTCATTGAGTTCACAAGCCGCTTCGATCGTCCATACACCTGAGTTTTCTAGAAGCAGACATCCGGTCTGTGCACCAGCATTTTCAATTAAAATCTGCATTAGAGAATTAAGTAACCGCTCCAATTCAATTTCGCTCGAAATGGCTTGAGCCGCTTTCATCACCGTCGCTAAGTCAAGCGCAATATGTGAAGTATTTGAGGTAGTTCCAGCCGTGGTGCGAACTGGTGTAGAAACTACGTTAGACGATTGAGGAAATAGTTGAGGATAACGAGTTTCTAAATCTTTAACCTTTGCCGTTGCTCCCCACCGTTCATAGCAGTAGTGAGCTTCTTTCATGTAGGTTTGGGCAATCTTTTGACGACCTCGCATCAAATAATGTTGAGCAGCTAACTCATAGGCTAATGCTTCTTCCTGAACATATTCATTTTCCCTAGCTCCTTGAATTGCTTGCTCATAAAATTCCTCTGCTTCAAACCACTGACCCAAAACTCGTGCTTTTTCTGCTTCAACCAGATGATATTTGTGCAAGTAATTCATCGGCGCATGATATGCCCAGTGTTTCATTTTTTCCTGGCTAACAGCAACTTTTGCAAGGATTTCTTCCTGTACGTGAGTGCTGCTTACAGAATAGGTTGCAAGTCTTGCCAGAGAATTATAAAGATAGTACAGCGGCTCAAGGGGTGTGCCTGTTAATCGAATTAAATTAATTTCTGCTAGGACTGCGTTTTCGATGGCTTGAGCATATTCACAAAAGAGATAGCATAGGAAGAGTTTATTGATATATACAGTAAAGATAGTGCTTCCATCATTTGCTACTTCATATAGTGGCAGTTCGCTCTCCTCGTTGTAAAATTCACCGATGAGACGAATTGGGCTAGTCGAGTAGCCCATCAAATTGATGATGACTTGACGAAATATTTGATTCCAGGTCAGTGCTGTTTTCTGTTTGATTTGATGAATTACTTCACCATAAGTTGTCATGTCGCGTTCAACCTCTGCGAGCTCTTTGCCATTGGCGTAAGCTTGAAAGCAGTAAGTATAAGCGCAGTAGGCGGCAGACTCTAAATCCCCAGTTTCTAGCCCAATTTGATAACCTTCGAGTAATGGCTTCAATAATTCTCTAGTATGTTCTTTCCAATGGATGATGAAGTCATTTACGATCAACAATGTTCTAGCTCTGAGTGCATGAGTATGAGGCTGTGACAACAGCCTTAAAGCAAGCTGTCCAAATTGGTAACCCATCTCAATGTTACCGATCACTCCACAAAGGATTAATCCAAAGGTGG
>DATNOY010000509.1:0-4557 GCA_036703495.1 Coleofasciculaceae cyanobacterium | reverse complement strand
GCGATCGCTCTTTGCTCAACCTCTAGCCCCCGAGCCAACAGCTGGATCAACAGCGTATGCATCACCAGACTGCCTGCCCAGGGAAACAGCAAGGTTTGATGCCCGTGAGCGATCAGCTGCCGGTGGTCAAGTCCATAGGACAAAAAATTGGCTCTGGCTTCCATCAGCAGATCCGCAGCCGTCGCATCCAGAAAAACAGGCATCTCCTCAGTGGTGTAAAGGGTAAACATTTCCTGCCGGATGCGATCGTGAACCAGTCCTGGCTCTCCGCCAAAGTAGGGCACGCGTCCGGCTGCAGCCTGAATCACATCCACCACCCGGTGTTGGCGATCGACCGAGAGCACTTGCCAGCGTTTTCCCGCAAAAATTAGAAATGACCCTTCAATCAGGGGATACTCGATCGGCAAGGTTCCCAGCGTTTTGCCCGTTGTGGTAATCCGAAATTCTTCAGGCGTTTTGAAGGCCGTGTAGAAACTGTAGTGGTTGACCCAACGTTCACCGGTCAATCCCAATAGCAAGAGGCCATCTTGACTCTGCTGGATCAAATCCTGTTCTCCCAAACAGCGGAGCAATTGCATATAGGTGGCTGCGTCGATCGCACTAAAGGCTCCGGTTTGGCACAAAATGTTCCAAGATTGCTGCGGCTGAATCCCACCATATTGAGCAATCAGCGATAGCAGCTGTTGAATCAGAGTTGAGAGGTGGAGTTTACCCACTCTAGGCGGTTCATACCAGCCCCGCAGCAGTAAGTAGACGATGGCGATCGCCTGCACTAATGAAGGATGCAAGGTGTCTGCAACAGGGGTAAGTGCTGTCACCTCTGGCTCGGTAATGTAGAGCCGCAGAATGGCAGGATCATTCTGGCGGCGTCCCGATCGCCCCAATCGCTGCCGCGTACTGGCAACCGAGTAAGGAGTACCCACTTGAGCAATGGAGGTGACTGCTCCAATATCAATCCCCAATTCCAACGTTGAGGTGCAAACCACATTGGCAGGGCGATCGGCATCTTTAAGTGCCGCCTCTGCGGCCTCGCGGAGTTCCTTCGACAGGCTGCCATGGTGCGGCATAAACTCATTGGGAACATGGTGCAGTTCACATAGCCGACTCAGCAAATCGGCGTATTTCTCGACTTCCTGACGGCGGTTAATAAAAATCAGATTTTTGTCCCCGCGTAGCACCTTAAACAAATGCTCAGCGATATCAATTTCGTCCGAAGCAGGATCATCTTGCTCGGCTTTTACGTCATCCTCTAGCCACTGGGACTCCAGGAACTGCGACTCTGGGAGCTGCGGTGCCACTTTTCGGTATCCTCGGATTTGCAGCTTGATTTCTTGTCCTGCTTCCGAGGACTGAATCAGCCTGACCGCATCTGCAGCGCCGGCTCTCAGATACTCCTTAGCCAAGTTCATTTCGCCCAAGGTGGCACTCAGCCCAATTCGCGGAATGCGACGGTGCGTCACATATTCTAGGCGGTGCAGGAGCGATCGCAACTGCTGTCCTCGTTCCGTACCAATAAACGAATGCAGTTCATCCACCACCACATACTGAAGTGCTGCTAGCAGGGCAGCGAGTTCGTGCCCCCGCAAGACAAACAGCGCTTCCAACGCTTCGGGCGTAATCAACAAAATTCCGGCAGGGTTTCTCAACACCCGTTGCTTGCGGCTAGAGCTAATATCGCCATGCCAGGGATGCACCGGAATCTCTAATCGTTCTCCTAATTCCGACAACCGCCGATATTGATCATTAATCAACGCCTTGAGCGGACTGATGTATAGAACCTGTATCCCTGGCGCTTTGTCTGCTGGCAGCTCAGTGCGACTGCTCATGAGCCGAGAGAAAATTGGCAAAAATGCTGCCTCTGTTTTGCCTCCGGCTGTGGCCGCAGCAATGATCAAATCAGTATCAGCTGCCAAGATGGGCGCGATCGCCTGTTCCTGAATATCGCGTAATTCTGTCCATTGCTGTTGCCAAACCCATCGCTGTACCTGTTCGTGCAGCTGATGAAATCCAGCAGAGGTGCGGCTAGCGTCCGAAGGCAAATCCGTCATGGTCAAGTTCCGATCGGGAGAGGATGAGATTGCAGAGAAACAGCGGTGAGGGCGGGATAATTTCTGTCGCGTCTCAACCACCAGAGAATGACGCATTTCCATTTGCCCCCAATGGACTTCTATGTGACTTCCATGTGACTTCAACCGGGCAACCGTGTCTTACCTGTGGCAAGTTCTCCGCTTCATTTCCGCTTCATTAAGTATGCGTTTAGTAACTGATTAACCGTCGTGATCCTCTTTGGAAGGCTTTGCTAGGGCAACGCTTTACGAACGCTCCCAAGCAGGGGCAATGCCCCCGCACCGCAGTCCTAAATTTTATTGAATCCCTGCTCCTAAGAGTAAAAAGAAAACTGTATGCCTACTCCCGCAGGATTACCCCCAGTTTTTTGTTCTAGAGCCGAAACGAGGCCAGGTCATCATCATTGGCTGCTACGGCAGGCAGCTGTCCCTTCTCTTTAACTTGTGAAAGCAACACATCGGGATTATTGTCAGGGCGGATGCTGACTTGAGTCACCAGATCTTTCCAGGAAACCTGTTGATTTTGCTCCAGGACAGACAGTAAATCAATAAAGGCTTTGATCGTATTGCGCGGCGTCCGGAAGTAAGCTTCACCAATGCGTTGAGAACAGTGTCCCATGAAGGCTTGAATCCCCTCATCCGGCAACAGGTATTGAGCAGGATCGCCAAAGGCAAACACATGACGAATTTTGCTCAACAGAACAAATAAATCTTCCGGGCTGAGGTTGCCTAAGCGCAATACCGGATTGTTGTAGTCTACGAGTCCATTCACCGCAAACGTGTTTTCTGCTAGACGCGATTGCAGCGCCGCATAGCTATACAACCCCCGCCGAGTATCCATCAGGAAATCTGGTGTGCCCCCCATAATGAAGCCCAACCCAACGGCCGATCCTTGCAAGCAATCATTGAGGATGTGCAGAATTTGCTCATAGTTGCTCTTGCGGGCTTGCGTATTGGCCAATTTGTAAAGGTTGACTAACTCATCCAGGCAGATCAGAAATCCAGCATATCCGGCCAGTTTTACCAGTTGAGTGAATAGCTTTAACTGATCGTAGACGTTGGCATCATCCACAATGGTTCTCACTCCAAGCGCCTGTCTAGCATCGGTGCGGGTAGTAAACTCTCCTCGCAGCCAGCGGATCGCGTTAGCCTTCAAGGTTTCATCGCCGTTGTCATGCCCTCTCCAGTAGGCCGCAATAACTTCCGCAAAATCGTATCCTCCGATCATTTCGGAGAGGTGATCCAGCCGCTCTCGAATCACTATTTCTGGATCAACGGCTCGATCGCGTCCTTCACTAACGGCCGAGGTGACAAACCGTTCGATGATGCTGGGGAGTGCGCCCCCTTCTGGCTTGCTGCGCGTTGCCAAATTTTGCATGAGTTCGGCATAGAGCGATCGCGCCTGTCCGCCAGTAGCATGAAGACGCCGATCGGGGGTGAGATCAGCGTGGGCAGTTACCAGCTTTTTTTCTAAAGCGATCGATCGCACAAGCGACAGAAAAAAGGTTTTCCCTGAGCCATACTCTCCAATCACAAATCGGATTGCAGAGCCACCGTCAGCCATGCGATCGAGATCTCGAATCACAGCTTTGGTTTCTTCCACCCGTCCTACCTGAATCAAATGCTGCCCACGGCGAGGCACCACCCCCGCCTGAAGTGACTGAATCACCGTATCTCGGTCTTTTACCTTAATCAGGGTGTTCGTCATGAAAGCAGCTCCCGCAGCACATCTACATTGACCTCTATTGAATCATGCCCTTCCACCACCGCTTCATCCTGCCGATCAAAGGCGACATCGTTAATCACTTCTAAGGCACCATCCAGCATCAGGTTGAGTGAGGTGGCGATCGCTTCTAATTCCGGCCGTTGCCAAACGGTTTGCTGAACAAGAGCCTGCAGCAGGGCAGAATGAGGCGCATCCAAACCAGCAATCTCTCTGGCGGCTGGCGCTGGATCAGCAGATTTTTTTCGGCTCCGCTTTGGCGGCTTTGCTGCGGGCTCTGCCGTTTGTTGAGTTCTGGACTGCGTTGCCTTCGCTGCTTTCCCAGGAGCTATGCTGTCTTCATCCACAAAGATGTCTGCCAGCAAGTTAGAAATTTCCTGGGATTCCACCAGCTTAGACTGCACCAGCGTCATATCGAGCGCCACTGCTGCCTGCTTCTGGGTCATAGGCGGAATGGCATGACCCCGCAGAGAAGACGCTTTGCGAACCGTCACCGGTTCGGTGGCTGGCGTCCTGGGAGCCGCAGTGCTGAGGTCATGAATATCGCTATACAACGCCTGCGCATCCAGCTCCAGCAGGGTATAAACCTTCTCCAGCAATTGCACCTCTTGAGGGTTAATCTGCCCATCGGCAGCGGCCACTCGCACTATAAAGCGGGCGATCGCACTTCGCTGGGGCGGTTCAATCGATGCTAGGCGGGTCTTGAGGCTACGCAGGGTTGGCTTTTCGGAGAGTAGCCACTGCAGATGGGCCTTGAGGCGCGATCGC
>DATNOY010000508.1:0-10477 GCA_036703495.1 Coleofasciculaceae cyanobacterium | reverse complement strand
ACACATCTGCCAGGGCCCGAATGGTGGTGGATTTTCCTGTACCGCGATCGCCCATGATCATCACCCCACCAATTTTGGGATCAATCACATTCAGCAATAGCGCCAGCTTCATTTCTTCTTGGCCAACAATGGCGGTGAAGGGAAATACTGCGCGACGGGTAATTTTTGGGGCGGCAACCGTAAAACTCACAGAGATAAACCTAGGCTAACGAAACATAAATCACTGTTTTCCATTCTGACACAAGCTGAGCACGCCAAGCCTGACTAATTCTCAAAGCCCAACTAACTCTCAGCAATCGCTGAAGCCGTTGCCAAAGCCGTTGCGCTGCTTTGCATCAACTCCACATCGGCAGACGACCAAGGACGCGGGGCACGGCAGTGATGGGCAACCAGCAATCCCCACAGTCCTTTAGGAGTCAGAATCGGCACAACCAGGTTGGCTTTCACTTGCATATCCCGCAAGAAATGGCGATGGCACTCGGCAATGGGTTCTGTTTCAACATCAGCGATCGCGCGGGTGCGTCCGGCCAGGTACAGCGCTGCATACTCCTGGTTAAAACATTCGTCGGGACCGGTTGAGCCGAAGATGGAGTATTCTGGGGCGCTGAGCGACTCAAATGTCACTTGCCCTTTCCAATGGCTGTAAAAGTAGTACAGGACAACGCGATCGACCTGGAGTGCTTCTTGCAGGTGATTGGCAGTTTGCTGAACCAGATTGTCCCGCTGGATGGAGGAAGTCAGGCGATCGAGGACTCGTTTTAAACTTTGGTCAGAAGACCGATCAGGAATAGACGACAATTTAGGGTCAGACTCCGTTGGCTAGACAGATTTCATCTTGAATACTTTACGTTTCTGATTCTAAAGTTGGAGTTGTCTCACACGAGAGCAAAATCTCCCACAATTCGTCAAATGCTTAATTTGACTGGGTTTCGACTTCATTAAATATTGTAATTAGTCAGGTTAAGGGTCAAGTTAAGGATCAGGCGAAGATGCCAGACTGATACAATTGCCCTTGTCGCATCAAGGAAAGTTATGGCAGGTCAAGCTCCCATCCCCGTGGTGGTCAACGGTGCAACTGGAAAAATGGGCCGCGAAATTATCAAAGCTGTGGCTAAGGCCGAAGATATGACCCTGGTGGGGGCGATCGCCCGTAATCCTAGCCTCCAGGGCGCAGATATTGGCGAGGTAATTGGCTGTGGGGCGCTAGAAGTGCCCATTATTGCTGATTTACAGGCAACCTTGGCAATGGCAGCCCAAGAGCGAGAGCGGGCCGTTATGGTGGATGTGACACACCCCGATGCCGTATATGACAATGTCCGATCGGCGATCGCCTATGGGGTGAACCCTGTGATTGGCACCACAGGGCTTACGGCTGAACAGGTGCAGGAACTGAGCGAATTTGCCGATAAAGCCAGCATGGGCGGAGCCATCATTCCCAATTTTTCAATTGGGATGGTGTTATTGCAACAGGCGGCCGCACGAGCGTCACAATACTTTGACCATGTTGAAATTATTGAACTGCACCATAACCAGAAAGCCGATGCACCCAGCGGTACGGCGATGCAAACGGCGCAGCTATTAGCAGAATTTGGGAAGCTCTACAATCCGCCTAGCGTTTCAGAAACCGAGAAACTCTCGGGAGCCAGAGGTGCCCAAACTAAAGACGGCATCCGCATCCATAGCGTTCGCCTACCTGGATTGATCGCCCATCAGGAAGTGCTGTTTGGGGCCCCGGGCGAAATTTATACCTTGCGACACGACACGAGCGATCGCATTTGCTATATGCCAGGGGTGCTGCTCTCGATCCGCAAGGTGGTGCAGTTGAAGTCCTTGGTCTATGGCTTAGAAAAACTTTTGTAATGCAGCCCTCTTAACGGCAGGCTAAAACGGCATTCACCGGCGCAAATCCTTCAGGATCGTCGTAGCCAACCAGCTCGGCGTAATACTTCGGGTTCTGCAACATCAGCGTGCGGGCGCGATCGATACCGACGCCATAAAAAGTTAACGCTCGGCTAGAGGCAATTGTCACCTGCTCTG
Source organism: Coleofasciculaceae cyanobacterium (assembly GCA_036703495.1). Classification (GTDB taxonomy): domain Bacteria; phylum Cyanobacteriota; class Cyanobacteriia; order Elainellales; family Elainellaceae; genus Drouetiella. The sequence continues at coordinate 8,440 of DATNOY010000508.1, read as the reverse complement.
TGCTGTTAGACCTGGAACTGCTGGCGACAGGAGAGGGAAATTGCTCGAACAAGAAGGTCGTATCGCCTTTTTCTTCAGTCACCGTAATATAAGCCCGCATTCCTAAAGGATTTGGCACCCCTGAGTCCGGATTATATTGGCAAGTCCGACTGGGCTCCGCTAAGGTTGTCTTGCTCAACAGCACTAGCGAGACTACACACAGACCCGCAAGGCTGAGAAACTTCATGTGCATCTTGCCTCCCTCCTCTTTTCAACTCACAGGCTGACTGCCTCAAAGTCATGCAATAAAACCAGCCTGACCTCGATAGCTTGGTCTACACACTAAAACCCCCCAGTTCCGACCTGGACTTCAAAATTTAACTGACTTAAACTTACCGAGAGGTTAGATCTGACTAATTAAATCTGACTGAAATGTCAATTGGATTGCCAATGAGGGGGCGCTGTTTCCAGATAGAAACGATCCATAGACCTGAGTTAGCCCAGGTTCAGGCAAAACGCCCCTGGCATTAGGAAGCGGGCGCGGGCGGGGCGGGAACAGTCGGGGGGGGAACAGTCGGGGCAGGAACCGTGGGCGAAGCAACTGGAGGCACCAGAGGTGCAGGGGCAACAGAGGGCTGCGGAGCAGGCGGAGAAGCAATTTCTGACCAGAGCGAGTAACCCAGTAAGGCAGCAACCATGCCGCTCACACCCAGCAAGACAACCGTGACGAGCCAAGACGAATTGCTACTACCCGGTACAAGGGCGGGCGGGAGGTAGCCTTCCACCTGTCCATTGCCTTCAGCATGGACTCCAGGACCAGAGTCTTGGTCAAATGCCTCAAGCTGAGCTTCCAGTTCCTCTTGAGAGAGTTCTGGCGAAACTGACAGATCCTCTTCTATGACTGAATCCACTGCATCGTGTAGCTTGGCTGCTAAAGATGCATCCTCTTCTAAGTCCAGGTCATTCAGCGGCGCTGACCAATCTTGATCAAAGGTCGCAGGCAGTCCGCTGTCTTCCTCGACATAGGCATGTGGATCTAACGCCAGGGAGAGGTTGCCAATGTCGTCATAGGAATCATCGATCGCCGGTTCAGTCATTTCATCCCAGTTTTCATCGGCAGACTCGGCAAACAAACCTGTCATGGGTTCCTCTATCTCATCCTCTGGGAGTTCAGAGATTTCGGTAACGGGTGCTTCAGCCAAGAAATCAATGGCGGCATCTCCCAGTTCAGCCCCGTCTGGGGTTAAGTCAGGGAGATCATCCGGCTCAGTATCCGCAAAATCAGGTGAGGAAATGGGTTCTTCGGCAATGTCCAGAAAATCGAGGGTGTCATCGTCCAATTCGTCTGCTGCAGTTTCTTGGAACTGCGGTGGCAGCAGTTCTTCCATAGATTGCGGCTGGCGATCGAGGAGATCGGGCGATTGTACCGGAAACAGATCTGCCAGAGGAGAATCTAGCGGCTGATCCAGTAAATCTGACGGCAGATCAAAATCATCATCCCCTGCAGCAAAATCACTGTTCAGGAACTGCGATGTGGCTGGATGGGCTGGCTCGTCTAGAAAATCCAGCGGCAAATCCAGCGGAGGTTCACTCATGAAGTCCGCTGCTGGAGACTCTTCTGGAGACTCTTCTGGAGACTCTTCTGGAAACTGAGCGATCGCTGATTCAGATTCGGCTGATGGTTCAGCTAAATTATCTGATGAATCATCTGGCGGTACCGTAGACGCTGCTGACGGTTCATCCCCAAAATCAAGACCTAGTTCGTTGGGTGAGAACTCCTGCAGAAGATTAGCCAAGGGTTCATCGGGTTCATCTTCCAGGAAATCGAGCGATAGATTGTCTAGGGCAGCTTCAGTCTGCTCTGGATCTTCCGTAAGCTCAAACGCGCCAAACTCAGGCAAATCAGCGATCGCATTTTCTAAGCCAGGGTCTAAACCAGGGTCTGTGGCAAGATCTGTTTCAAAATCTGTTTCAAAATCTGTTGCCAGATTAGGGACGCTACTCTGATCAGATGCCTCTAATTCCTCGGCAAGATTCGCATCCAGATCATCCAGCGATAGACTTGCCAATGGCTCAATTATCGGATCTGGGAGAAGTTCATCAGCGGGAGCTTGCAGCCAATCTTGAGTCAACGTATCAGGCTGGGCTGGTGGCTCATCCGCTAAGCTGAGCAAGAAATCTTCAGAATCAGCCTCGCTTTCTGGCTCACCCTCTAAACTTGCCTGCTGCACTGCGGTCTCAACCTCTTCAGGCAGCGCTTCAGGCAGATCTAACAGCCAATCATCGTCTAGGCTTAGCGCCAAAGACTCTTCCACTTCAGGCGACAGGATGTCCCCTGACTGATCGAAGTTCAGCGGCTCCTGACTGGATGAAGCATCCGGTTGCCATAGCGGATCATCCAGATCGTCCGTCAAACTTAGGCTCGGCTCAGTGTCTGCAAACAGGTCATCTGCCGGATTTGAAGGCTCTTCTGATAAATCCAGCAAGAGTTCCTCCTCTAGATCAAAGGTAGGCTCTTCTGACTGCTCTGACCACAGGCTGTTTAGCTGATCGTCCAGTTGTGCGTCAGAGGTTGATGATTCACTTCCTGATGATTCACTTCCTGATGATTCACCTAACAGATCGGCGGTTGCTTCAGAGGATTCGCTCAAGAAGGGGGGGAAACTATCCACCTGATTGTCTACCGGTTCTTCCTCCAGATCTAGCAATAGCAGATTGGGATTGGGGTCGGCGATCGCTTCCGGCTCTTCAATGCCAAACAGCACGTCTTCTGGATTGTCCTGAACCGGCTCTGTCTCCGAAGGTTCTGCTCCAAAGACATATTCGATCGGTTCTTCGGTCAAATCTTGGAGTTCTTCGGTAAATAAATCATGGGTGACAGGCTGCGGCTCACCTGTAAACATGCCATAGGTTGTATCGACGGGCAGAGGCAGATCAGTAGGCAAGACATCAGCAGGCACAGCGATAGATTCTGTCCCTTCCGCAGGATCCAACTCCGAAACAGAGGCAAAGAAATCTTGAGCGTCTGCGGATTCCTCTGCAAAGAAATCTGCGGGTTCTGAGTCTGAGGGGGCTTTGCCCAATAAATCTAATGCCGACATTTCATTGAGATCATGGAGGTCAGCAGAGTCAGCGTCTTCCCCAAACAGATCTTGCAAAGAATTCATTTCTGTTTCGCCCAGTTCGTCCAGAACATCCGATGGCGGCGTGGCATCCAAAAAGAAGTCTGGATCGGGTTCAGCCACAGGTTCAGCCACAGGCTCAGCCACAGGCTCAGCTATAGGCTCAGCCATGGATTCCGACTGATCGAAGAAATCTGGGTCGGGTTCAGCGATCGCGCCAGGTTCATCGGCAAAGAAACTAGCCAACGGATCGGGTGCGCCGCTCAGATCGGTTGATTCATTCGCAAAGAAATCTTGCAGTCCGTCTGAGGCATCTTCCGATGTTGACTCTAGTTCTTCGTCAAACAAACCCTCAATCTCAGTCGATTCGGGTGGATAGAGAGCAGACTCCGAACTACCTGCAGGTTCAGAGGGGGAGAATTCCTCACCTAATAAATTTGCGCCTAATAAATTTTCAAGCGCTGCGTCGCCCCAATCGGTCGCAGCAGTAAGGTTAGGATTACCCGCTTCGGTAAATGAAACAGGGACTGATTCTTCATCGGCTGATTCTTCGCCAAACAAGTCTTGCAAGTCGCTAGCCGAAGGTTCTAAGGGCTCTTCGCCAAACAAATCTTGCAGGTCGTCGTCCGAAGGTTCTAACGGCTCTTCGGCAAACAAATCTTGAAACTCTGCCTCAGAAATTGGCTCTGAAGCATCCAGCGACAAATCAAACTCTTGGGTAGATTCTTCAGGATCCCACAAGCTTTCGAGCTGTGCTTCTAAATGCTGCTGCTGCGAATCAGGCAGACGCCCCCCCAGCAAGTCAGCATCTTCTTCAAAGTTGAGGCTAGGTTCATCAGGCAGTGCCTCCAGCAAGGCATTGATATCAGTACCCGATCGCGTTGAGATTTCTGGGGCGATCGCTCCCAACTCTTCAACCGCTGGTTCTGGTACTTCTTCATGAGATAACAGCGCAACCTCTGGAGTGACTTCGGGAGGACTCTCGACTGCCACAGGGGGTGCTGTTTGCAAATCGGGCGATATCTCCGAAGTAGCCAGCCCTGAAGCAGCCAGCCCCGAAGCAGCCAACAAGTCTAGCTCTTGCATCCAGGCAGGGAAGGTGGCACCTGTCTGCTGACCGATAATGCGGACGGATTGAATGGACTCTACGCCAAGATTACCAATTCCTTTTTGAACAAATGCCGTCAGCGCATCGCGATTGGGAACGCGATCGGCCTCCAAAACAACCTCCAAGATCTCCCCCTGCCGCTCCACAGTGGCAGTCATGCCACGGGGATGAAGCGACTGATTCATCAAGGTGGCGATCGCCTGTGGATCTCCCTGCTTAGCAAGTTCTAAAACATGTGACTGTGTCATAACTCTATGTGGCTCATCAACTGTTTTGTTTAAGTTTTGCTTTACAATCTTGGCATTGGCTTGTCTTGCTCCTATTAGCTCTGGCTTGTTTTCAGTTAACTGATATTCGCGTCAGCCGCACCGTCAGCCCAATGTAGGTTAGCTCGATATAGGTTAGCTCGATATAGGTCAGCTCGATATAGATTAGTTTTAGTTTGCCCAGCCTCTAAATTCTTTGCGCACTTATGAGTATTGGTTATCTCGCCCTCGTTCTTCACGCCCATCTGCCGTTTGTCAGACATCCAGAAAGCGATTATGTCTTAGAAGAAGAGTGGCTATTTGAGGCAATTATAGAAACCTACATCCCGTTGCTGCATGTTTTTGAGGGACTGAAGCAAGACGGCATAGATTTCAAAATAACGATGAGTATGACGCCGCCCTTGGTGTCAATGCTGCGTGACCCATTATTACAAGATCGGTTTGATCATCACCTTGCCCAGCTGCAAGAACTGGCTGAGAAAGAGATTGATCACAATGCTCAAGACGGACACCTCCGATATTTGTCAGAGTTTTATGCCACTGAGTTTAGCAAGGTCAGACAAACTTGGGAGCGGCATCAGCGAGATTTAGTCGGTGCATTTAAAGGATTCTTAGATAGTAACAATCTGGAAATTATTACCTGCGGAGCTACGCATGGATACTTTCCCTTAATGAAAATGTACCCACAGGCTGTTTGGGCCCAGATCCAAGTAGCCTGCGAGCATTATGAAGAAAATTTTGGTCGGCCGCCAGTGGGCATGTGGTTGCCTGAGTGCGCCTACTATGATGGCGTAGAACGTCAGATCTCAGATGCCGGGATTCGCTACTTCCTGACCGATGGACATGGCGTTCTTTATGCGCGTCCTCGTCCTCGATTTGGCACCTACGCTCCTATTTTTACTGAAACGGGTTCAGCCGTTTTTGGACGCGATCACGAATCTTCTCAGCAGGTTTGGTCCTCGGAAGTGGGCTATCCAGGAGCACCCGAATATCGAGAGTTCTATCGCGACTTAGGCTGGGATGCAGAGTATGAATACATCAAGCCCTACATTATGCCGAACGGGCAGCGGAAGAACACGGGCATCAAGTATCACAAAATTACGGGCAAAGGGCTGGGGTTGAGTGATAAGACGTTGTATGACCCCTACTGGGCTCGGGAAAAGGCCGCTGAACATGCGGGCAATTTTATGTACAACCGAGAACAGCAGGTTGAACATCTCTATAGCATCATGCAACGTCCGCCTATTATTGTTTCGCCCTACGATGCTGAACTCTTTGGTCACTGGTGGTATGAAGGGCCGTGGTTTATTGACTTCCTGTTCCGCAAAACCTGGTTTGATCAAAGCTCCTACGAGATGATCCATTTGGCAGATTATCTAAAGCAGCATCCGACTCAGCAGGTTTGCCGTCCGGCCCAATCAAGCTGGGGGTTTAGAGGCTTCCACGAATATTGGCTCAACGAGACAAACTCCTGGATCTACCCTCATCTGCACAAGGCAGCCGAACGGATGATTGAATTAGCCAAACGGGAGCCGGTTGATGAACTGGAATGGCGGGCGCTCAACCAAGCGGCCCGAGAGCTGCTGCTGGCTCAATCTTCTGACTGGGCATTCATTATGCGGACGGGCACCATGGTTCCCTATGCAGTACGCCGAACGCGATCGCACCTGCAACGCTTCAACAAGCTTTGGGAAGATATTCTTCAGGAAAAAATTGACTCTGGCTGGTTAGGTAAGGTTGAGGCGATCGACAATATCTTCCCGAACGTTAACTACCGGGTTTACCGCCCCTTGTAACCGGAGAGCATTTAAATTAGGGCGTGGGGATGGACTAGTCCATCCCCACGCCCTAATTTAAATGCTGCTATAGCAATCCTAAATGATGGGTGAGCGGGTGGCAGAGGCAGTGCCCTCGCCTTGGGAACTTTCTCCCCAAACCCCTTATTAGTTTTCTCAGGACTAATTTAGGACTGCTATAGATAGCGAGCTTTATACCAAGTGCTGCTTGAAAAACGCCAGCGTCATCGCCCAGGCTTCTTCGGAAGCAGCCGCATTGTAGTTGTCACGGCGATCGCTAAAGAACCCATGCCCAGCATTGGGGAATACGCTCAGGACATAGCGCTTTTTGTTAGTAGATAGCGCTAGCGCAATGCGTTCATGCTCATCCGCAGCAATCGACTGATCATCTGCACCATACATCAACATAATGGGCGCTTGAATAGCAGGCGCTTGATCCAGCAAAGCCTTGCGTCCTAGCGGATCGGGATTAGCCGCAATCCCGCCCCCATAAAACGTCACAGCAGCCTTTAGTTTGTCTGGATGAACCGCGCTCGCCAGGAAGGCAAACCGCCCCCCCATACAGAAGCCGATCGTCCCGATTGTTCCCGCCTTCAGCTCAGGGCGTCCTGCCAAAAAGTCTAATCCTTTGCCAAATTCTGCCATCACGGTATCGTCGTTGAGCGTCTTGAGTTTGGCCACGGCGCTATTAATATCCGTATAGGCAAACGTTGCGCCATGGTAGAAGTCGGGTGCAAGGGCAGCATAGCCAGCTTGGGCCAGGCGATCGCATACGCTTTTAACATAGTCGTTCAGCCCAAAGGCTTCCATGATGACAACCACAGCAGGGTAAGTGCCTTGTGCCGTCGGATGGACATAGTAGCCCTGAAGATTTTCTGCCAGCGTCACCATAGCGCCGGATGCAGTGGAACCCGTGCTGGGAGTGGCGGCGATCGCTGTTTGATGATCGGCTTTGGTCAACAGGGTTGCTGCAGCAACACCAGATGAAACAATCAGAAGGTCACGTCTTTTCATAGCAGCTCAATCAAATAGCGGTAGACGTAAATTCTACCGCTAAGAATTGTGAATTGAATGAGATAGGTTTTTTGGAGTGCTGCCCTCAGCCCCTATTCTGTATCTGATTGAAGACCCAATGTGCAACTTGATCTAAAAGTAGTCCATACCCTACTTATCACCTTTTCCTTTCGCTGGCTCTTTTTCAATGACTATTACGGTCACTTCGCAGGTGGGCTTAGAAGGAGTCGCAGGAGGCTCCTTTTTCTTCTCAAGCAGTGGGGCGCAAAGCAGAGCTGTAAGACCTATAAAAAGTAATTCCATGGTAGACACAATCCTCGCAAATAATTGCAACTCAAATTAGACCCTTGCGCAAACGCAGCTTGAGCGTTTGAAGGCTAGATTTTTGCGGTGCAAAAATCTAGTTGTGCAAGAAGTCACAAAACTTTGGGGCTATAGGAACTAAAACAAGAACAATGTGGCCTACATCCTGTAGGTCTGACCCGAATTTCTCACCCTGCTTCTCAAGGCTGGCTGACAATCCTGACTTGACATCGATTGTATGAAAATACTTCAAATAAAGTTTGCCATTTCGCCGGATAACGCACAGCGTTAGGTATCACTATGCAATATTTAAATGTGATATCTAAACCGCAGGCTAGGGAATTGAATTTATTGGATTGACCTGCTGCTGCTGTTAAGATTCGGTTAATTAGGTCGCTTAGTGCTTTTGCAGCAAACTGCTACAATCCAGCTAATCAAATAGGGTTTAATCTCGCTCCAAGTCATCTGATTTATCTATTGATCTCCCATGACTGACACCATTCTTGATGTCCGCAATCTTCAAGTTCAATTTCAATGCAGCGATCGCCTCGTCAAAGCTGTAGATGGCATTTCCTTTCAAGTGCAGCGAGGACAAACCTTAGGGATTGTAGGGGAGTCAGGATCCGGCAAATCAGTGACGGCGCTGGCCATCATGCGGTTGATCCCACCCCCCGGTAAGATTACGGACGGTGAAGTCTGGTTTCGTAGCCTCGATGAGGCAGGGCAGGCAGTTGATTTGCGATCGCTGTCTCCGCAGCAGATGCAGCAGTATCGCGGCGGCAAAGTCTCGATGATCTTTCAGGAGCCGCTCAGTTCGCTCAATCCAGTTTATACCTGCGGCTTTCAGCTGAC
>DATNOY010000507.1:0-3608 GCA_036703495.1 Coleofasciculaceae cyanobacterium | reverse complement strand
GCTGTTGTTAAAATTGACGCCACCAATTTGCCTGTCGTCACAGAAGGCAACTCCGATCAGCTGAAGCCTGGAGAATGGGCGATCGCCATTGGCAACCCCTTAGGACTAGACAATACCGTCACGGCTGGAATTATTAGCGCTACAGGTCGCTCTAGCTCGGCTATTGGCGTTCCCGATCGCCGAGTTGGCTTTATCCAGACTGATGCAGCCATCAACCCTGGCAACTCCGGCGGTCCCCTGCTCAACGAACGGGGCGAAGTGATCGGCATCAACACTGCCATCATTGACGGAGCGCAGGGCTTAGGCTTTGCCGTTCCCATCAATACGGCGCGCAAGATTGGTGAACAGCTGATTTCGACCGGCAAAGTAGAACACCCTTACCTGGGTGTGCAGATGGCAACCATCACCCCTGACCTGAAGAAAAAGCTAAACGATGATCCCAACAGCCCCGTCAGCGTTCAGGAAGATCAGGGCATTTTAGTCTTGAAAGTGATGGAAAATTCGCCAGCCGCTAAAGCGGGTATCCGCGCCGGAGATGTGATTGAAAAGATTGGCAGTGAAGCAGTCACTGATGCCGATGCCGTGCAGCGGACGGTGGAAGCCAGCAAGATTGGCGAGGAACTGCCGATTGAAGTACGGCGGAATGGACAAAACCTGACCATTGGCGTCAAGCCTGGGGTGCTGCCCGCCCAAACTAACGGTTAATCTCTGCTATAGGTAAGCAAGAGCGCTTGAGGCACTAGGCTGCTGGTCATCGCCTCCCGCTAGGATCACGAATGAATTAAAACCGATCTTTTAATTTTTGAAAGCGTGGCAATGCCGCGCTTTCAAAAATCGAGTTTTGGGTTTTATAGCTATATATAGGACAGAGGGGGTGGGGGCTGCGCCCCCAGCCAGGGGTGGAACCCCCTGCACCCCCCAAGTGGCTACGGCTATATTAAATTCACGTTCCTAGGGCTAAAATCAGGTTCTTATTTGAAAAGCCTCGCGGAGCGAGGCTTTTCAAATAAGGTGGGTAGGAGCAGCGCCCTACCCTAAGGATTGGCAGACTGCTAAACTAGAGGGCTATTAGAAGCCGTTTCCAGGTTAAACAACGTTTGCAACGTTTGCATGGCATGACGGCGAGCTTCAATATCTTGCTGGGCCCGCAATTGCACCATCGGGTCATGCAAAATTTTGTTGACGATGCCCCGCGTCAGGGCTTCAATCACTTCCTGATGCTTTTCGCCAAACTCTGAACCTAGACGAGATAAAGCTTTTTCTAACTCCTGGGTGCGGATGGTTTCAATTTTGTTGCGCAGACTGCTGATGGTAGATACCGTTTCCAGCGATCGCCACCACAAGTCAAACGCTTCTAATTCCTCATCCAGAATGACTTCTGCTTCCATTGCCATTTGGCGACGGCTCTCTTGGTTTTGAGCGACCACCGCCTTCAAGTCATCCACATTAAAAGCATGGACGTTATGTAAATCGTTAACATCAGCATGGACATTGCGCGGCACGGCAATATCAAACAGCATCAGCGAGCAATGAGATGCGATCGCCATTTCTAGCTTGGCGCGATCAAGCAGGGGTTCAGTTGCAGCGGTTGCCGTAAACACAATGTCGGAAGTCGCGATCACCTGCATCATGTCGGGCAAGGTGTGCAGCTTCAGCTCAGCATCTTTGAACTGCTGGGCTAGCTCTCGGGCTCCATCCATAGAGCGGTTGACGATGCAGATCTGACTGGCTCCTTTAGACAGCAAGTGCTGCACCACCAGACGAGACATTTTGCCAGCCCCCAGAACAGCCACCTGACAATCCGCCAGATTTTGCACCTTGAGGCACGCTAGCTCTACGGCTGCCGAGCTAATGGAAACAGCGCCTGTGCCGATGCTCGTTTCTGTCCGTACCCGTTTACCCGCCGTTAAAGCTTGTTTAAACAGCTGGTTGAGGATACGCCCGACCCCATTGTATTGCTGCCCGATCTTGTGGGTATGTTTGACCTGAGACAAAATTTGACCTTCGCCCAGAACCAGGCTGTCTAGCCCGGCCGCCACGCGCAGCAGATGCATGACGGCATCCTGGTGCAGCAAGATAAACAGGTAAGGGCGGAGTTGGTGCAAGGATAATTTGCCATACTCTGCCAAAAACTGCGTCACTTCTCGGACACCCTGCTCTGTGTCGTTCGTGACCACATAAACCTCTAGACGGTTGCAGGTACTTAGAATGGCTGCTTCTTCGATATGCGGATAGCTACAGAGATGAGCGATCGCAGCTTCCATTTGCGGGGTGGGAATGCTGAGCTTTTCGCGCACATCCACCGGGGCTGTTTTATGGCTCAGGCCCACGACTACAATATTCATTCGTCCTCCCAAACGATATTTTGATTGTGCATGGCTGTCGCAGGGGCACAGCATGACCCTACTGCCTGAATCAGGCGATAGGAGTCTGCACAATGGATATTTAATGAACAGGTATTAATAAACTGAGTGAAATCAGCCACTCAAATTCTCAACTTAGAGAAAGTCTATCAAGGGAACGCAATCTGTAGAGAAGCCAGAAATTGCTGGAATGGCGGCGATCGCGTAAATTTTTATGAATCGGACAGCCGGAAAACGCAACAATAGAGACGCTGCAGGCAACGTCTCTATATTCTAAGTCAAGCGGCAAAGCGTTGCATTCAGCCGGAGATCAAATCAACCTAAACTGAAAGGTGAGCTGGTGTTACCGCAAACGAACGGATTTTGGCTGACCCGCCATGTGAATGGTGTCCACAAACCGTGCTGTCTTGGACTGGTTGGAAATGACCAGGCTCTGAGTCCGAGCGCCATTCTTGAAGAAGCGAACCCCTTCCATCAACGTCCCGGAGGTAATCCCACAACCGGCAAATAGCACCGTTTCTCCTGAAGCCAACTCTTCAGCTTCATAGACGCGATCGGGATCGGTGATGCCCATAGAAGCCAGCCGCTCAATGTTGGCTTCCCGGCTTTCGCCAATCAGCCCAGTTTTTACGATCGCTGGATCGTAAATCAACTGGCCTTGGAAGTGCCCACCCAGGCAGCGCATCGCCGCCGCTGAAATCACGCCTTCAGGAGCCGCACCAATTCCCATCAGCGCATGGATGTTGGTTCCTTCAAAGCCGCAAGAAATCGCTGCCGACACATCCCCATCCGAAATCAGGCGAACTCTAGCGCCCGCTTCGCGGATTTCTTTAATCAGGTCATTGTGGCGATCGCGCTTCATTACAACGACAACCAGTTCTTCAATGGCGCGATCCAGGCACTCAGCCAGAATCTTCAGGTTTTCGGTCGCAGACTTGCGGATATCTACTTTACCTTTTGCTGCTGGAGGAGCTGCCAGTTTATTCATGTAGAAATCGGGCGCAGCAAACAACCCTCCCTTTTCGGAGATTGCTAGCACGGCCATAGAGCCAGGCTGACCATAAGCGCAGAGGTTTGTGCCTTCGCAAGGGTCAACGGCAATATCAATCTCGACTAGCTCATCGGGGTTGCAGTAGTCTTTAGCATCCTCGCGGGTGCAAATTCCGACTTCTTCGCCGATATAGAGCATTGGAGCATCATCTCGCTCCCCTTCTCCAATGACGATCCGACCACGCATGTAGATTT
>DATNOY010000506.1:0-12195 GCA_036703495.1 Coleofasciculaceae cyanobacterium | reverse complement strand
AAGGGCATTCTGGTGGCTTTTTTCACACCTATGATGCGTTTGCTATAGATCAGACTGCGCCTCACAAGCTGCATCTCTTTATTCCTCGGGACTATGAGACTAGCACAGACCGTTATCCTGTGATTTATATGAACGATGGGGATACTTCGTTCTTTCCGGGAGGGGTCGTCAATAAATCCTGGCACATGGCTGAGGTGCTCAGCACCTTGTACCAAAATCAGCAAATTCGTCAAGCCATTGTGGTGGCAATTTGCCCGCGCGATCGCGATCGCGAATATACGCATGCACCTGTCTGGGATCGGCCTTGCTGTGGATTAGAGACGTATGCGGGCTATGTGGCTCAGTCTGTTAAGGGTTTTATCGATGAACAGTATAGAACGCTGGCAGATGCCCAGAATACGATGATTTTAGGTTCCTCCCATGGAGGATTAGCAGCCTTTTATATTGCTACTCATTATCCCGATCAGTTTCGTTTAGTCGGTGCGCTATCGTCTTCTTTTTGGGTTGGATTAGATTCCAGCTGGGTGAGTACAGGACAGGTTCCCCAGATGCCGTTTCTGTCCTCTCTGCGATCGTCTCAACTGATCGAAAGAGCAAAAAACACGCTCCAGAATCCAGAAAAGCGCCTGAAAATTTACCTGGATTGGGGCTTAGTGCGGCAGGGAGGATTTCATAATGCCTTTATTGAAGATCGGGCAACCGTGCGAGGTCGCGAAATGCGGGATTTGCTGGTGAATGAGTTTGGCTATCGCCTCAATCACAGCCTGTTTGTAGTAGAAGATCCACAGGGTGATCATACCGAAGAAGCCTGGTCGCGACGAGTTCCCGATGTGCTGAAACTTTTTTTTGGCACCTAAGGGATTTGCAATTTAATCACATCCCCACTGGCAACAACATTAGTAGGGGCGCAAGGCCTTGCGCCCCTACAGGGGTATACGATTTTCCCGCAGATCCTTAGCGTCTTTTTGGCAGCTAACGTCCAGCAATTACAAGTTTGCTGTAGCTCAAGCTTTGCTGCAGCTTACAACTTCACTGCATTTCACCCCTCTGCATTCCACCCCTCTGCACTTCACCCCTCTGCACTTCACCCCTTTACAGGAGCGATCGGCTCAGCGGCATCAGTACCAGTCAATTGGGGGGTGTTTGCAGCGGGTTCTGGAAAAAGCGGCTGCTGAAATTCTTTTCCGAGCAAAGGAATTTTCAGATCAATGCCAAACTGCTGTTTTGCCTGAACCTTTGTCCATTCGGCTAGCTTTTGCACCGGCAGCAGCAGCAGCTTGACTATGCCATTGAGAATTTGTTCATGGGCAGGCTGTTGATCTTCCACGACATTGCGGAACGCTCGCCCGCTTTGAAAAGCCACACTCCAGAGAAATACGACGACGACAGCCAAGAGCAGCAGCAGCAAAAATGCCAGCTTGCCAATTTGCTTCAGCAACTTCCAAATTTTGGCGATTGCCTGCTTAAACACGATTCCCGTCTCGGGGGCAGAGAGGGTTTCCCAAAATTCAGCGACTTCGTATTGGATAGGATTCATAACATTACACAACTGTGCAAAGGTGGTGTTTCAAAACGGTTATTCATTTTTTGGAAAGGGTTGCTGTGTCCCCTTTTTCAAAAAATAAACAACAAATCTAGAATATTACCAATTTCTTTAACTGACCGGATTTCTTTAACTGAAATGTATCACCGAAATTTGCCGACTGGTCTATCCTAAAGTTTTGCCGTCAATCATAACAGTTGTTTGCGTGAAATTAAGATTTATTGAAGCACTTGCTGCAGCTGTTGACCAAAAACTGATGAACGATCGTTACAGTTCCGCGAAAAGCGTTTACAAATCGTCTGCTTTGGAGAATAAAGCGGTATTTTTATTCAGGGTGTTCTATAACAGCATTCTCTAAAAGCGTCTCAAGCAGTTGAGGGATTTACTTCTATCTTGCTCAGCGCTTTCCGACCGAGAACGTTCAGAAAGCCCGATCTAAACTATCTAAACCATTGGACTCATTGGAGCAATCAAACCTGAAAAATCAAGCCTGAAAAATCAGAAGCTTTCAAACTGCTTAGGTTTCAGGTCGTTTTCTCTCCTGAATCTCTGGAGTTAAAAACCTGGACTCTGACGATCGCCCAGTCCTTTAATCCCGTCACCCATCCCAGGTTGAGGAACCGTTAGCCCCCATGACCACTTTTCCCGGCGCTCCCCGACTGCTTCGAGGTTCGATTGTTGTCATAGAACCCAATAGCCCCGTCTCCAGTGCAATACCCTTTCAATACAATCCGGAGACACTCAGCCGCAGCATTTCTCCCCGCACCAAGTCAGTAGGCAAAGAGAAAGATGCTATTGCTCAACTAGGTTCGGCTGAAACACTGCTAATTGTGGGGCCACCGAAAGAAAGCATTAGCCTCAAAATTATTATTGATGCAACGGATCAGCTAGAGCGAGGGGATGCGCAGGCCGTGAAGCTCGGTATCCATCCGCAGCTGGCGGCTTTGGAAATGCTGCTGTATCCCAAGGTTAAAGATGTGATGACCAACAAAACCTTGACAGAGGCGGGCACGCTGGAAATTAAACCCATGCAGCTGCCGCTGACCCTATTTAGCTGGGGCAACAAGCGCACCCTGCCCGTCAACATTGAGAGCCTGTCGATCGAAGAACAAGCTTACGATGTCAACCTCAACCCGATTCGGGCCGAAGTCAGTTTATCCATGCAGGTGCTCAGCTACACTGATTTGCCGCTAGCTAGCAAGGGGGGCTCACAGTTTATGGCCTACCACAGAAGCAAAGAGCAGCTGGCCACTCAAAATAACGGCGGGATTAATCGCATGGCAGGGACGAAGATTCCCGGATTGCCGAGCTTATAACATTTAATTGGATTTGTTGAATTTCGTCTTCAGCGTGCATTATCCCAGAGGTCAACGATGTTTGAGCCGACCAGTCGCTACTACGGGCTAGAAACCGCTACCTTTACGAATGCGGATCAGCAGAATTTTGCCTACATCCGACGCCGTTTTTTGCCCCAAGGACAAAACTTATCTTTGCTGGTGGAAGTGACCGTGACGGAGGGCGATCGCCTCGATTTGATCGCTAGCCGCACGTTGGGCAGTTCAGAACAGTTTTGGCAGATCTGTGACGCTAACAACGCCATGAATCCGGCTGATTTGACTACTGAACCGGGCGATCGTTTGAGAGTGCCACTCCCGCCAATCTCCCTGTTTTAGGGGTGTCAGCCATAGGCTCACACCGAGCGGCATCCTGTATCCGTATTGTGAAACTGACAGCAACATTATGGTTCAAGCGCTTCAGATGACACTCTTGATGGGCACAACCACACCCCGTCCCGTCCCTACCATGGTCTTGGATGCTTTAGAGAGCCTGGAAATCACCCATAGCGATGAAGGGCGATCGGGATTTCAACTGACTTTTCAAGTGGGACGAGAGGACGGTACTGCCCTTTCAGACTACACGCTACTGGGGAATGGCTCTTTGGTTGAGCTGTTTAATCGCGTGATTGTGCTGGTAACTCTGGATGGAACGCCCCAGGTGCTAAGCGATGGCATCATCACGCATCATCAGTTGTTGCCAGGACTAATGCCGGGGGAGTCAAAACTGGTGGTGACGGGTGAAGATGTCAGCGTCATGATGGATTTGGAAGAAAAAATTCTGGAGTATCCGGCCCAGAATCATACAACGATCGCCACTCAGATTATTGGACGCTATGCCCGCTATGGACTAGTTCCACAAGTGACCTCCCCTGCCTCTGATCCAGTGCCCTTAGCAACCGAGTACATCCCCGTTCAGCATGGTACGGATCTAGACTATCTGCAAACGCTGGCCGCCCGTCATGGCTATGTGTTCTATGTCAGTCCAGGGGTAGCAGTAGGCACAAACACAGCCTATTGGGGCCCACCTGCCCGCGCCAGTGCCCCCCAGGCAGCGCTATCCATCAATATGGGATCGGCAACCAATGTGGCATCCATTAACTTTCAGTACAAATCGCTAGCGGCAACCCTCGTGAAGGGGCGAATTCAGGATCGCCAGACGAATCAAATTCAGCCCATTACGATTCAAAAAAGTACGCGTTCTGCTTTAGCGCAAAATTCAGCGTTTAATCATCAGCGACAAGTGCGGCAGGTCTGGCTGCGCGGCGTCGATGGGCAGAGCCAAGCCCAGGCACAGGACAGGGCACAGGCGATCGCCGATACGTCTCTAGATGCTGTTGTCACTGCAGAGGGATCGCTAGAGACCCTCACGTATGGCCATGTCTTGCATGCCCGAGGTGTAGTGGGCTTACGGGGAGCAGGGCACAGCTACGATGGCAAATACTATGTCAAACGGGTGACGCATGAAATCGGCGCAGGGAAGTACGAACAGCGGTTTACCCTGACGCGGGAAGGCATTGGAACAGCTCTGTCAACGGTGACCGTTTAAGAGCGGCAGTATGAAGGCGATAGTTTAAGGGCGGCAGTATAAAGGGGACAGTATGAAGGGGACAGTATGAGACAGTTTTTTGGCAAGTATCGGGGTAAGGTAGCGACTAATAAAGACCCTATGCATCTCGGTCGGATTCAGGTACAGGTTCCTGCTGTTCTAGGAGAGGGAAGCTCAAGCTGGGCGTTGCCCTGCACCCCGTATGCCGGCAAAGAGATCGGCTTTTTTACCATTCCGCCTGTGGGTGCCAATATTTGGGTGGAATTTGAAGGAGGTGATCCAGACTATCCTATCTGGGTCGGCTGTTTTTGGGGTGCAGAAGATCTGCCGCAAGCGGCTCGGGTTGAGGAACCAGACAAGGTGCAGGTCTTCGCCACGAATGGGTTGAGCCTGGTGGTTAGCAGTTTAGGAGACACCAAGGGGGTCACGTTAAACATCAAAGATCCGATTGTTTCGCAACCCATGAAGGTGGTGTTTAAGGAAACAGAGATTGAAATTAATAACAACGATAAAACGACGGCTAAACTGATGGCAGATCAGATTGAGTTTAAGACGGGAGAAAATTCCACAGCGACGATCGCCACTGACAATATTCAGTTAAAAGAAAGCAGCGTCGAGGTGAAGCTGACTGCGAACAGTATTGAGTTAATTAATAATCCAGCAATTACAAAATTAACGACCTCTGGCATCGAATTGAGCACCAATCCATCTACCGTAAAAATTTCAGCTTCTGGAATTGAATTAGAGAGTACGCCTGCGGCTGTAAAAATTGCAGCTTCCGGTGTAGATGTGAATAGTGGGGCATTAGGATCGATAAAAGTGTCGCTAGCCAGTGTGAATGTCAATAGTGGAGCCTTAGAAGTGACCTGAACGGAGTGAGCACTGCCCGCCCCCGATCAATCTGCCAGCTCACAAAATTGGAGAGATGTAGCCATGCCAGGTTTTCTGCTTAACGTCGGATCAACGGTGATTTGCGCCCATGGGGGGCAGGCACAGCCGACGGTACCCAATCCCAGAGTCAAAGTCATGGGCATGCCAGTGACGACGCAAGGCCCGCCCTATGTGATTGCCGGATGTGCCAATCCGCCACCCCCTGCCAATGTGGGTCCCTGCATTGTGGGCAACTGGGTGCTGGCGGCCCTACGAGTCAAGGTGATGGGCATGCCGGTGCTGTTGCAAGACAGTCAGGCGATTTGTGTCCCCACTGGAACCCCCCTAACGGTCATTTTGGCGCAACCGCGAGTCAAAGGAATGTAACCTATGCAGATCAACTATCCGCTGCAAATTGATGGACGAGGACGCACGGCTGAAACCGATGAGGTTCATCATATCCATCAGTTGATTGAGCAAGTTTTGTTTACTTCACCGGGTGAGCGGGTGAATCGTCCTGATTTTGGCAGCAGTTTGCAACAGCTGATTTTTTCACCCAACAACAACGAACTGGCTGCGGCAGCCCAGTTTTTGGTGCGTGGAACGTTGGAACAGTGGTTAGGGGATTTAATTCAGGTGGAGGACTTGGAGGTTGAAAATGGGGAGGCAGCCCTGCAAGTGACAGTTCAATATGTGATTCGCCGTACCCAGGAGCGCCAAGTTGCTGAATTTTCACGTGAGGTCTGAGGATGGTTAATGCCCAATCCTACCCGCAGTATCGCAGCCGCAACGAACAACGACGCATTGCCATTCGCGATCGCCGTGACCCAGAGGGTCGTCCGCTCCTCAACGGCATTGACTACCTAGAAGTCGCCTCAGATCAAAAAACTTTGGTGGTGCATTTCTTCCATCCCCTCTCAGGAGCCAGCCCCGGATCAAGCCCGCCCGCTAGCCCTGCTTCCCCTGCAGCCGCCGCTGTAATGCCGCCGCTGCAGGAAGACAATCTTTTGATTACGGGCGGCACCCGGTTGCGGGGGGTGCAGGTCGAGTCTGTGAGTGCCTTTGCCGATACGTTGCTGCTGCGGGTAGATCGGATTGGCGATCTCTCCACCTACCGGCTGCAGTTGGTGCAATCTCCGACTAACTTAGTGCCACCAGCCGGATTTGATCCACAGCTCTCTCAGGTAGAATTTTCCTTTTGGGTGGAGCAGTCTAGCGAGTTCGATTGCCAACCGCCAGCGCCGCCCGCTGAAAAATCGCCACCGCCACCGCCCATCGACTATCTGGCTAAAGACTACGCCAGTTTCCGGCGGCTGATGCTCGATCGGCTGACCGTTACCTTACCGGAGTGGCAGGAGCGCAACCCCTCGGATTTGGGGATCATGCTGGTAGAGCTGCTGGCCTATGCGGCCGATCACCTCAGCTATTATCAGGATGCCGTCGCTACTGAAGCCTACCTGGGGACCGCGCGGCGGCGGGTGTCGGTTCGGCGTCATGCTCGATTGTTAGATTACTTGATGCATGATGGCTGCAATGCCCGCACCTGGGTAAGTTTGCGGGTGAATCAGGCGATCGATGGGGTGAAGCTGCTGGGGCCATCGCGTTCAGACAACCGTCCGGGCATCCAGCTGATTACCCAAACGCGGGACTCCAACCCGGTGCTGCCCGCCGACAAATTTGAAGCAGCGATCGAGGCGGGGGTGCAGGTGTTTGAAACGCTGCATGATCTGGTGCTGTATCGGTCTTGTAACAAGATGGATTTCTACACCTGGGATGAATGGCAATATTACTTACCCCAAGGTGCAACACAAGCTACTTTGATTGATTCTGATCAAACCCTGCACCAGCAGCTAAGGCCGGGTCGGGTGCTGATTTTTGACGAAGTGCGCGGTTCGCAAAGCGGTGAGCCAGCAGACGCCGATCTCAGCCACCGGCATGCCGTCCGGCTAACAGAAGTAAAAGCAGCGATTGATCCATTAGCGGATCCGCCGCAGCCGCTGGTGGAAATTACCTGGGCCTTAGCCGATGCGTTGCCGTTTGATTTACAGATCGCTAACCTCACCCCTCAAGGTCAACCGATCCGTAAACTGAGCGTGGCGCGCGGCAATGTGGTGCTGGTGGATGCTGGTCGCACGATTCTGTCGGAAGATATTACCCAGAATGCTGGCTGGACGCCCGATCGCCCCCGACCTCGCCTCAAACATGCGCCCCTGACCCAGCAAGGGCAGGTGCAGGATAGCCAAAATCGTTGGGTGGTGTTTGATCCCAAAGCGGCTGCCACGCTGGCGATGCACTGGCAAATGCGGGATGCCCAACCCGCTATCTTCCTGCGGGAAGGAGCGGAGGCAACTTGGCAACCGCAGCGGGATTTGCTGAA
Source organism: Coleofasciculaceae cyanobacterium (assembly GCA_036703495.1). GTDB lineage: Bacteria > Cyanobacteriota > Cyanobacteriia > Elainellales > Elainellaceae > Drouetiella. The sequence continues at coordinate 4,522 of DATNOY010000506.1, read as the reverse complement.
TAGCGATCGCTTTGCCCGCGACTTTGTGGTGGAAACAGAGGACGATGGCACAACAGATCTGCGCTTTGGCGACGGACAGCTGGGTAAAAAGCCCAATGCTGACCGGATCTTGCTGGCCACCTATCGGGTGGGCAATGGTCGCCTGGGGAATGTCGGCGCAGGGGCGATCGCCCATATTCAGATCACGGGACGCAATCTGGAAGCCGACTGGGCCGAGCGATCGTTGGAGGTGGAGCAGGGTATTAGCGAAGTCCGCCAACCGCTGCCTGCCCAGGGCGGAGCAGAGCCGGAATCAATTGAACAGGTGCGGCTTTATGCCCCACAAGCCTTCCGCCTGCAGCGACGGGCTGTCACAGAAGCCGATTATGCAGATGTCGCCCAACGCTATCCGGGGGTGCAAAAAGCTTTAGCGACTCGCCGTTGGACGGGCAGCTGGCACACGATCTTTATTACCGTGGATCGGGCGGGCGGACTGGCGATCGATGACTCGTTTAAGCAAGGGCTGCTGAATTTTCTGGATGGTTATCGGTTGGCAGGACATGACATCGAAATTGATGCACCACGCTTTGTTCCCTTGGATCTGGCTATGACTGTCCAGGTTAATCCGGCTTACTTTCAAAACGCCATCAAACAGGTGCTCCTGGAAACCTTTAGCAATACCCGATTAGCCAATGGGCAACCGGGCTTCTTCAACCCTGATCGCTTTACCTTTGGGCAACCGGTTTACCTCAGTCCCTTGATCACAGCCGCCGTCCAGATACCGGGGGTGCAGTCTGTAAAAGTCACCCGCTTTCAACGGTGGGGGCAAGCGGCGGCTCAAGAGCTAGAAATAGGGCAATTGTCCTGCGATCGCCTGGAAATTGCTCGTCTGGACAATGATCCCAATGCGCCAGAAAACGGCAGAATTCTTTTTGAACTGAAGGGTGGACTAGCATGAGCGATCCGATCTCACCTAAACCCACCAATCGTCCGGGTCTACCGGCGCTCTCCTATCGCATCGGAGATTACGCCAGCTTTCGGCGCAGTCTGTTGGCGCACCTGGCTTCGGCGCTGCGATTGGGCGGCCGCCCCGCCCCGCTGTCTAAACTCACGACCCGGCTCAATGATGATCCGGCGATCGCGCTCTTGGATGCTTGGGCCGTGGTAGCCGATGTCCTCACCTTCTACCAGGAACGGATTCTGAATGAAGGCTATCTGCGAACCGCCACAGAGCGGCGATCGATTCTGGAACTGGCGCGCACGATTGGCTATGAGCTAAATCCGGGTGTGGCGGCCAGTACGCTGCTGGCATTTACCGTGGAAACAACGCCTGGTTCGCCCGGTGTCGCAATTGTGCCGCAGGGGACGCAGATTCAGAGCGTGCCGGGGGCAGGGGAGCTACCGCAAACCTTTGAAACCAGCCAAGCCATCACGGCGCGCGCCGATTGGAATGCCTTGAAACCGCGCGCTAGCCGGCCGCAGGTAATTCGTCCAACAACACAGCAACTCTATCTGGAGGGCATTGCAACTCAGCTGCAGGCAGGTGATCCGCTGCTGCTGCTGGATCAAGGCTCATCATCCCATCTGCTGGATCTCACCACCGTTGCCTCTGTGCCGCCAGCGGGCTATACGCTAGTCCAGTGGCAGCGATCGCTGCCATCGCTGCAGTCTCCCCTCCGGGATCCCCGAGTCTTTGCCTTTCGCCAGCGGGCAGGTTTGTTTGGCAACAATGCCCCGCAATGGCAGGACATGCCGGATGAAGTGAAGCGATCCGCCGCCGCCGCCCAGGGAACCCCGATCGCCAGTGGCATTTTTCGGTCAACAGATCAGGGGAAGAGCTGGATTTCTGTGAGTACCGGATTACCCAGCCAAGACATCTTGTGTCTGGCTGCCCATCCCCGCAGCGGCGATCTATTTGCCGGTACGCCCGGACAGGGAATCTTGCGTTCTGTGGATCAAGGTAACACCTGGATAGGCGCTAAGGAAGGCTTAACCAATCTGAATATCCACACGCTCTTGATTGATCAGCGAGGTCATCTGCTGGTCGGAACCTCGGGTGGCGGGGTGTTTCGCTCCAAAGATGACGGCAAAAACTGGATGGCGATTCACACCGGCAGCGTCAGGGTAGAATCCAAACCCCCTGATGCTCCTGCGCCTCCCACCGAGTGGCAATCGGTGAATACGGGATTGCCCAATACGGTAGTTCGATCGCTGCTGACCTATCAGAGTGCCTCAACCTACTATCTGTTTGCCGGAACGGATGACAGTATCTATCGTTCCACCAATCAAGGACAGGACTGGTATTCTGAAAAAATTCTACCCAATATCCGGGACAATCCTAACCTGGACGGGCTACCCGACAAAGCTGTTTATGCCCTGGTTGCAACGCCAACGCTGGCCGCAACCGGAACCTTAGCCCGTGTCGTTGAAGCAGTTCAGGGCACTGCCTTGACTCAGGAATTGCGTCCAGGCGATACGATTACGGTGCCAGCGCGATCGGCATCGGCGGCAAGCGGACCGGAGCAGAGCCGCCAGGTGACTCAAGTCTGGGATACGGTGTTGACCCTGGATCAACCATTCGAGAGCATGCTGGCTGACACCTCCTTCCAAATCACCCATCATTGGCAAGGGAAAATTACTTACCGCAATCGCGTCCTCCGCGGGCTTGAAACCGCCTTTACCCAGGAGTTGCCTGAGCAGGGTGGCACGTTAATCATCGATCCCCAGGGACCGAGGCTAGAAACGGCGATCGCAGCGCGAACCTCGACTGAACTTCAGTTAACGACTCCCTTCAACGTTGATTTGGGCAGCGGGAAACCCTTTCAGATTGTTCTGGGAAAGAATCTGACTGGGGAGGTTTCTCAGACCGATGGTCGAGTGATGACAATCAACGCCGATAGCTTGCCGCAAGCGCTGCAGCAGAATGATTTGATCCGCCTGGCAGGGCAGGAAAGCCGAATCACAGCAGTCACGTTTAATACCGTGCTGACGATAGACAGCGCGTTCGACGGGTCGGGATCTAGCGTCAGTTTTAATGCGATCGGGCATAGTCCAGAAATCCTAGAAATTTCTGGCAACCAGGTCAGGATTCACACCACGGAACTGACCCACGTCTTGAAGGTGAATGACCAGATTACCATCGCAGGTCAAACCAAAACGATTACAGCGATCACCTCTACGGTGGTTTTGACGTTAGAGGCTGCTGTTAATCAACCCTTAGGCGCGGGGGTTAGCTTCGATCTACTCCGCGATGGGCAGGGCACGATCGCCAATGATCAATTGCTCCTGGAGATTGAGGATTCTGCCTTCCTCAAGTTTCTCAAGATCAATGATCAGCTGGCGATCGAATCTTTGGCTCAAACCAGAAGAATTGTTGGATTTGCCGCTCATGAAACGCCTGCCAACACCTTGATTCTGACCCTGGATGGGGTATTTGACGCCAATTTTGCAGATCAAGAGCTGATCCATTTCACAACGACGCATCCAGGTTCGGGGACGCTGAAAACCTCAGAGACGCAGATAGAGGTAAAAAATCTGCAAGGGACGTTGCAGCCAGGAGATACGCTCACGCTCCAGGTGGATAAAGAATTTACAACCCGAAAAATTACTGCGAGCGCCACTGCTGATGCTATTTCTGTGATCACACTGGCTCCGCCATTTCCCCATCAGGATCTAGCCGTTCCCGCAAAGCTGCAAAATGGGGTAGCTTTTTCGGCCGGCAGTGAGGCTGATCTATTTGCTGGCACCGATCAGGGAATTTATCGCTCTCGCAATTATGGAAAAACCTGGATAGATGTCAATTTCAATGATTTGAGCGTGAAGCCAGCGGTCAACGCCTTGATAACGTACAAACGCGATTCCAGCCGCATTCGGACTCTCTATGCCGCAACCGATCGAGGGATTTATCGATCAACCGATCAAGGACAACTGGATCAACAGCTGGGTGAATCGTGGGAAGATATTAGAGGCGGCGACTTAACCGGTCCTAGACCCAACGTTCGCTCTCTAGCTTATTATCAGCTAGGCGATACTTATTACATCTTTGCAGCCACCAGTATTGGATTTTTTTATGCAACGGATGATGGTAGTTTGCCCGATGCCGGGAAGAACTGGAAGCGGATTCAATTAGACTCAACAGACTTAATCTCTACCAAAGTCCTGACATGCGCTACGACTTCCAGCGGCAGTGTGTTTGCCGGGACGCAATTTGTAGGATTAACGCCAGCTGAAGTTAAGGCTAGGACCGAGGGAATTCAACCCGCCGTTTTAGCGGCTAAACGCAAAGAAGAATGGCCTGATTTTCAAATTCGAGACGGTCAAGCGATCGATCTAGATAGCCTCTATCCTAAGGTTTTAGCCGGTAGCTGGATGGTATTAGTGGATGATAGCGATCGCCTAAATGCGATTGACGCTAGGGTTGATGCCATAGCTGATGCTACTAGAGATCAGCCCCCCTCTCCTCCCCCCCGTCTAGCAGTGCGGCAGATCAAGCGCGTGACCACCCGCACCCGCAGCGATTTTGGACTGACTGCCAAAGTCACCC
>DATNOY010000505.1:0-3456 GCA_036703495.1 Coleofasciculaceae cyanobacterium | reverse complement strand
CGAGGGAACGGTTTATCGTAGCGCAACGCTGCCGGATGATGTGATCGCCAAATACACCGCTGGAGCCGTCGTCACCGAGTACGGTTTCACCAGTTCAAGTTACGACAAAAAGGCAGCGTTCAGCGGCAAGCACCGCTTTGTAATCCAGTCTAGAACAGGGAAGAAGGTGGATGACCTATCCCCTTATCCAAACGAAAAAGAGGTTTTGTTTAAGCCTGGAACTCAATACAGAGTATTGAAAACCAGAAAAGAACGAGGCGGGCAAACAATTTATTTGGAAGAGGTTTAGATGGAACCAGGTAAACAGCAGTCTGACGTGCTCAAAAAATTAGAGGCTGATGCAGAGGGGGAATGGGGAACAAGTCAAGACAAAAATCTCAAAGCTAAAACAGGAGATGCGATCGGTATTCTCCCTGATAACGCCAAGCCTTTAACCAAACTTAAAGATCTAAATGGATTTGAATGATGCTATTAACCGATCGCGCCAAAGCCTTTGCTGAACTGGGAAGGATTTATCAAGAGAGTCGGGATTTTGCCGAAACATTAACCGTCACCGACCCTGAAGTATTGGGAGAGGTGCGATCGCTCCTCGATGAAGAAGTCGGGGGTATGATTCAGAGGGTTTTTGACCTGACGATCGACCCTGCCACCAATACATTTAGGGGCAAGGCTGAACAGAAACTAAGCCTTGCTAAAAGCCAGTTCTACCAGTTCACAATGTCCCCGACATCTTGGGACTACAAGCTCATCCCCGTTCAGTCTGTTAATCCTCAAATGTCGGAGTTTAACGAAAATGATGACGAGGACTGGGCAGGGGCGATCGCGTTTGCAGCGAGCAAATCCCCTAGAGCAGCGAAGAAATTGAACTGCAAGCCTGGAAATACCCAGTGCGGCGGCAAGTGTCAAGACGGGAAGAAGAACTGCAAATACACCCCTACTCCAGATCAAGCAAAAGCGGTAGAGACCGTGGCTGTCAAGGCTAAATCTAAAGCCAAGCCTAAGAAGCATGCCGCTGCAGCCAAGCCCGCACCAGCCGCAAAAGCAGACTCTAAGCCAGCCAAGATCAAATACCCCAAAATCATCAACGGAGATGAGGTCACTGACTTTTCGCAGGATGTTGCGGTGGGCAAAGTCAAAGCCTCGATCGAGGGATTTGCAACCTTGTTGAACCAGGCAAAAGGTTTTGAAGGGTCAAAGGAAGAGTTGACCACTTTAGAGGTCGCATTCTACGTCAACGACTCCCTGGGGAAAGGTGAGATTGCCGATACTAGAGAGGCAGTAAAAACAGCGCTAGGCATTCGCCAAAACTTGCAGCAGTATATTGCCTCGTTGCCCACTGGATTGGTGGTGAGCTGCACCCCCTACACTGAGGACGGCAGCGGGGCGGCTAGGGCTAGGCTTTACAAAAAGAGCGGGTTTGGCGAGGTTGACTCCGAGGGGCGACAATGGGGCATCATGCAGAAGGGAAAGATTCTCCCTATCTCAGATGCTGACTTGAAAAAACTAACGAAGGCAAAAAGATGAGCGATATCCAAGAAGAACTACTAGCCAAGCTTGAAGAATTGAGCGAGGCAGATTTTGAGGCATGGCTGAATGCTCAGCCTAACGCTAAAGAATTGTCGATGGAGCTAATCAATCTTATGCAAACCAACAAGCCTGATAAATCCAAGAAATAGCATCATGAAGACTTCAGGGTTAACTCAACAAGCGATCGCTTTTGCTAATCTGGGGCAGTTGTGGCAGTCGGCTATTTTGAATTTCGCGGAGTCGATCGCTGTTACTGACCCTGAGGTGTTGAGGGAAGTGCGATCGCTCCTCGATGAGGAAGTCGGCGGAGTCATTCAACGAGTTTTTGATCTGACGATCGATCCTGCCACCAATACGTTTATGGGCAAAGCAGAGCAAAAGTTAAGCCTTGCCAAATCTCAGTTCTACCAGTTCACAATGTCTCCGACATCTTGGGATTACAAGTTAATCCCTGTTCAGTCTGTTAATCCAAGCATGTCAGAGTTTGACGAGGGAAGTGACGAGGACTGGATGGGGGCGATCGAGTTTGCGGCAAGTAAATCTGCTAGAGCATCAAAAAAGCTCAACTGCAAGCCAGGAAATACTCAGTGCGGTGGCAAGTGTCAGGACGGGAAAAAGAATTGCAAATACAAACCGACTCCGGAGCAATCGAAGTCAGTAGAAGCGATCGCAACTAAAGCCAAGAAGTCTACCCCTAGGGCAAAGGCTGAGCCAGTCCCAAAAACTGAATCCAAGCCAGTAACATCAAAACCTTCAGAAGCAGTCAATACTAGCGTGGCAGCCAGTAATGCCATCACCCCTATTGCTGCATCCAGCATGTTTGAAGGGCATGTTGTTGGCACTAAATCAAGGGTTGATCAACCGTCTCTCGAAAAAGCGCTCGACAGTATTCCGACAGAAGGAGCCGCTGCGCGAGTTGAAGCATTTCGCGCATTCGCCAACAAACATGAAGTTCAAGCAGCATTTTGGGATACGTCCCCTGGGGCGCGGTACACAGATCAGGTAATGGCGATCGCTGCTGGCTTGAAAAACGTTAATTATGTTAACGGTACAGGATATCGAAACTGGCTAGAGTTTGATGAAGGGATTGTGTTAACGGGTGGAGATAGATCCAAACAAATTAAGCGCGGCGATCCTGAGTTTCTTAAAGCTATAACTCCCTCTGTCTCCCCATTAGATGGAGTAAACGGTTATACAATCCCTGTGGCAGACCATGTTTTTGTCAATATTAGGAATGGGCGATCGGGTGACTTTGCTCCTAGTGTTGACGACATGAACAAGGTCATCAAAAGGGTGATCAGGGCGCATGATGTTGATTTGAAAAACCACTCTATTTCCACCTCTGCAAACGATCCAGACTTTGGCACACTAGCAACATACCTGCATGAGTCAGGGCATCAGGTACATTTCAAAGCCAATAAACCAACTAAGCCACCCGATGCTAAAACCCTGACAGGATACGGTGAAACGGATAAGGAAGAATGGTTTGCTGAACACTTTGCCGCGTACGTACTAGACGGTGAAGCTTATAAAGCTTTTGACCCGATCGGGCATAAATTTGTTGAAGATACGTTGAAAACTGCAATTGAACGGAGGAAAGAGTGAGCGCAACAACCGACAAAATAAAAGGGCTAACTCAAGGGTTAACCCAAGATAATTTGCAACAGTCAAAAGCCGAGATAAGCGCGATCGCATCCACTGTTGATACTTTGCCAGCACAGGAAGCCAATGAAGTGCGGCAGGCGATCGAGGGATTCAATCAGGCAAGATTTAGACTGTTTGGGATGTGAATCAACATCTTCTAAACTTCATCCGGCGGCGGCTAGGGGCAGACAACAAGTTTTCCGCCTGTGTCTCAAATACAGGCTCAGTCTGAGATGTTACGTCGGTCATCACGCTACCTATTTCTATTTTTCTGCCGTCCATTGT
>DATNOY010000504.1:0-4965 GCA_036703495.1 Coleofasciculaceae cyanobacterium | reverse complement strand
AGCTTATCTTGTTCATTGTTCTAAGAAACTCTTAGAAATACATCTGTAGAAGTTTTCAAGTAGAGGTAAACTTTATACCACAATGAATAACTACAGTTTCTCGTACCTCGTGGTGATGTTTCCCATTGTAGGATAGGAAATCTTAAATGGGGCGTGTTTCGAGTTACATTCTCCTTGGAAGAAGATTAGAAAATGCTGAGTAGAGTCAGCAAGCTGCACTGTTTGACCTATAGTTATGAATATCTAACAAATAGCTTCGAAGCAGTAGGAATCTTAAGGATTTAATAAGATCTGATTTTAATCAACGAAATTCTGTAACTTTTTGAGAACTCGGAGAATCATGAAATTCTATAGCTTTCTAAGAACTTGGAGAACTATGAAATTCTGCGACCCGTTGAGCACTGCGTCAATTCCTAACACTCATCTGACAGCCTGTCTTGTAGGGTGGTGCCGACTCTGTTTAAGGTTCAGCAATTACAGCAATTTTCAATTGCGTTAGCCATAGTTATTTTTGAGAAGCCGCGCGGAGCGCGATTTCTCAAAAATAACCCACACTGACTCAGGCGCAAAGCGCTATAGGTTTAGGTTTGACGGATAGATTCTTAGAGGTTGTTGAACCAAGTCGTTTGATTGAGTACTCCGCGTTCAGTCAAGCAACTTTTTCCGAATCTTTTTCCAACAGCTTCTTGAGAATTAATCAGAATAGAAACTCTTTTCAAGCTAAAGAAACGGACTGCAATATGATGAATTCTAGAATCGTTCGAGGAAATTTGCCCTTATTGCTGAATGATCCCAACCGGATTTGGACGATTCAGTCTGGTTCGATCGCTTTATTTGCAGTCCGAATAATTAAGGGTATTCCTGAGGGAGAACGTCGATATCTGTTTGATGTAAAACCTGGAGAAAGCCTATTTAGTGTCATGCCCGATTCAGAGGACGATTTGGGTATTTTGGCAGTGGCTATTGAACCCGCAGAACTGCAAGAACAGGCGATCGCAGACCTTGATCTGCCCCATCTCTTGCTGCCTTTAGAAAAATGGATTCACCAGTTAGCTCAGGTCAAAGGCTTACCCAAACCTGTCTTAACTAAACCGGTTGATCCAGATCGGTACGTTTCTCTTGTGAAAGATCAAATCTTTCAACCTCCTAAAGGGCAGGTCTTATGGCTACGCTGCCAGCAGGGAACCGCCCAATGGTTAGGGTATGATTCACTGCCGCTGACGGCTGACTCTGGCATATTGCCGCTGGCAGCAGGGATGTGGGTGCAAGCCTGGGATAATCTCCAGCTGTCTGTTCAATCAACCGCAGAAGTTGACACCGTCGATGAACTGCTGGCCGGTTTAAACCAGCTGCATACGTGTTTCCTTAGAGGAATTGAAATCATCACGGCACAGGAAGCTCAAGCAGAACTGGCTAGATTCCAAAAAAGACAGCAGCTCAATCGTCAGGTTACTCAAGATACGCTCGAAGATTTGGTGGCTTTACTGCAGCCTCGGCAAACCACTGAGTTGATAGAAGCGGATGAACTGCTGATGGTGGCGGGAGCCGTTGGCAAGGCCTTAAGTGTGCGCATTGAGCCACCTATGGAAGCAGAAGATCCCAGTCGCATGCGGGATCCGCTAGAGGCGATCGCTCGGGCTTCTCGGCTGCGGCTACGACGGATTCTCTTACGGGACAACTGGTGGAGAAAGGATGGTAGCCCAATTATTGCCTACATGCGCCAGGATAGACGTCCGGTCGCACTTTTACCGATTGCAGGCGATCACTATGCCATTTTTGACCCGCAAACCAAGACGAATGGCACATCATCCCCACGGCGCTATCCCAAAGTAGATGCAGCGATCGCGGCTCAGCTTGATCCGAGTGCCTACGTCTTTTATCGTCCTTTTCCGGAATCGGTGCTGCGGGCCTGGGATCTCGTTAAATTTGCCTTCAAAGGACAACTCAAAAATCTGATCATTCTGCTAGGCATGGGCATGGCTGGCACTTTGGCGGGCATGCTAGTGCCGCTGGCTACAGGTATTTTAATTGATACGGCTCTGCCAACTGGCAATCAAGGCTTATTAATCCAAATTGGCTTAGGTTTATTTTTCTTTGCGTTTGGTTCTGTGAGCCTGGAACTGGTACAATCCCTGGCTACAATGCGCTTAGAAACCCTATCTGAAGCCTCTATGCAGGCTGCTGTTTGGGATCGGTTGCTCAAACTGAAGCCAACTTTCTTTCGAGAATATACGATCGGCGATCTTGAATCCCGGGTTTCGGGGATTAGCCAAATTCGCAGAAAGTTAACGGGCACTACCTTCCGCACAATTTTGACAGGCTTTTTTGCACTGCTCAACTTTGGACTGATGCTGGCCTATAGTGTCAGCTTGGCGTTGGTAGCAGGCGTTGTAGCCCTGATAGCGATCGCCTTTACTGCTACTTCGGGTACCTTACTGCTGCGCCAAACTCAGCCTTTGCTAGAGCTGCGAGGCGAAATCTATGGCTTGCTGGTTAAATTGATTGAGTCAGTGCCCAAACTGCGAAGTGCTGGAGCAGAGGAACGGGCTTTTGCCACCTGGGGACACAAATATACGCAACAGCTCAAGCTGGAGCTGAGCACTCAATACATTCAAGATAGCGTCACGGTTTTCAATACCGTTATGCCGGGATTGACTTCAACGCTGCTGTTCTGGACTACCGTGATTTTGATTGGACAGGCGCAAGCCGCCGGACAGACAGGACTTTCCACCGGCAGATTTCTGGCTTTTAGTGCGGCTTTTGGCATCTTTATCAGTGGGGCAACCAGCCTCAGCAATGCCATCACATCGGTCTTGGAAGTGGTAACCCTGTGGAAGCGATCGCAGCCGATCCTGGCGGCTGAACCAGAAGTTGATCCAGACAAAGCAGATCCGGGTAAGCTCACAGGTCGAGTCATGGTGGATCGGGTGACGTTTCGCTATCGCGACGATGGGCCGCTGACGCTCGACCAAGTTAGCTTTCAGGCAGAACCGGGAGAGTTCATTGCCCTTGTCGGACCTTCGGGCAGCGGTAAATCCACGCTGCTGCGGCTGCTGCTAGGCTTTGATACGCCCAGCGATGGCAGTATCTATTATGATGGGCAGGATCTGTCGGGATTAGATATCACCTCTGTTCGTAGACAGTTGGGCGTGGTGCTGCAAAATAGCCGGATTAATGCAGGAAGCATTTTTGACAATATTTCGGCTAGCTCACTGCTGCCCGTCAGCGCGGCTTGGGAAGCCGCCGAGAAAGCGGGTTTTGCAGACGATGTGCGAGCCATGCCGATGGGCATGTATACGTTTGTCAGCGAAGGCGGATCCAATATTTCGGGTGGACAGCGGCAGCGATTGATGATTGCGCGAGCCCTTGCACTCAAGCCTCAGATATTGCTATTTGACGAAGCGACCAGTGCGCTAGATAACCGCACTCAGGCAATTGTTACCGAAAGTCTTAGCGCTTTAGGCGTCACTCGGATTGTGATTGCGCATCGCCTCAGCACTATTCGTAACGCCGATCGCATCTATGTGATTCAGGCAGGTCGGGTTGTCCAGCAGGGATCATTTGATCAGTTAGCCCATCAGGAAGGGTTGTTTGCTCAGCTGATTGCCCGACAAATTGGAGAACATTCGGCGAAAGCGGTATAGCTATTGCAGCGCTGCCGATGAGAATCAGGGGGCGGCGGGTTTGCTCCTGCTCCTCCACCGCAAGACAGCGCTATTATGGGGCAGCCTTATTTTTCAGCTGTTATGCAACCTGACCTGGTTTGGATCGCTCTGATTGGTAGTCTCAGCGGTGCCCTTTACGGTGTGATTTACTTCACGCAGCAAGCAATTTTTCTCAACGGACTGCTCTCGACTCCGGGGGCAATCCCTCCAGGTCATCCAGCAGATAGTGCTGGGTTGCTATTCCAATTGAGCTGCTACTGCCTGGCGACGATCGCCCTCTTTGCCCTCTATGGTTGGCTGCTGGTTCTGTGCCGTCAAGGAAAACTGCACCGACGCAAAACGCGCATTTTAGCCCTGCTGTTCCCGCTGTTCTTTAATTTGGGTCTGTGGCTAGGACGTCCCTATGTTTCAATCGATCTGTTTAACTACATGTCCTATGGCTATCTGGGTAATCTACCGGGAGATCATCCCTATCTCCATGCAGCCCGAGATGCCATCCATACTCCCTTAGGGCAGCAGCTAGTCGGCTGGGGTTGGCGACCAGTTCATGGGCTTTCACCTTATGGCCCAGTATGGACTCAGGTGGAAAGGGTCATCCTGAAGATCACCCCGCATATCCCCAGCGCCATGCTCCTATTTAAGGGCGTGATCATTGCTGCCAGTCTCGGCTCGGCTGCATTAATCTGGGCAATCTTAAGGGTTGTACGACCTGCTGATCAATGGTTTGGGGTACTGGTGTACTTATGGAACCCGATCATTGTCATGGAGTTGGCTGGGGAGGGACATAATGACGCATTGCTGCTGCTGTTTGTGCTGGCTGCGCTTGCCGGCTGTGTGTATGCGTATGCAGCGTTATCTATTCTCTTCATGACGCTTGCAGTCCTCACGAAGTACCTGCCTATTGTCTTCTTCCCCCCGCTGCTCGTTTATCTGTGGCATGCGCGACGGAGCGATCGCCACTTTTTGCAGCAACTGCTGTGGGGGGCAGGGCTAGGATTCAGCTTAGGATTACTTCTTTACAGAACACCTGAGGCAGTGCTACAAGCGGTGCAAGGGCTGCAAATGCAGACCCAGCTTAGGTCGTCAGCTTTACCTGCCGGTATAGTCTTCTGGGTGTTGTCCTCTATTGTTCCGCTTCAAGAAACGGGGCAACTTGCAGCCGTGATTTGGAAGAGCCTGGTGAGTGCTTTGATCGGGTTTGTCAGTTGGCATAGTAGGAATCTGACCAGGTTATTTAAAGCATTGTCTAGTCTCTCTTTAGTTTTACTTTTAGCTTCGCCTATCTATTGGTCGTGGTATG
>DATNOY010000503.1:0-4439 GCA_036703495.1 Coleofasciculaceae cyanobacterium | reverse complement strand
TAAATGCTAAAAGCTATGCAGCATAGGCTTTTAAGCTGCCATGACAAGCATGCTTAAATAGTACTGTTATAGACAATGTGTAAAGCATAACTTATTTTTCCTTTCCCAGAGTGACATATGAGGGCTAACCTGGTTAAATCCATTGTTTCTCGGTTAATGATCATGCTGATCCTACCGGGATAAAACCCTTAGATCATGGGGTTTGGCTGTAGTAGTTTGGGTTCTAGTGAGAAATCGAGATACTGCCGTTCAGGAACGTTGCCAGCACACTTCCCTACAGCCTGCGGTGAGCTGCATGGCAGATCTCCCTGTCCAGGAAGAATCAGGCTGGAATTGTATGCACAGCTGTACCTATAAAGTGGACCTAGGCAGGGCTAGAGTGTGTTATCCAGCCCAACCAATGTGCATATCCTGCCTATAGCCATTTTCAATAGATTTCAATAGAGTCAAGTCCAAATAATTTTTTGAAAGCTCCAGGAAGCAGGACTTTCAAAAAATTATCCGGCTTTAGCCGAGTGCGAACTGCTGTATCTCCTGCCTACATCATCAGACTTGGTTCTACTCAGAATCTAAGTTATTTGGATTACGCAAAATATTACACTAAAAATTGCCAAACTTCAAAGCAGCCAATTTGGCGGCATTTTAAGCCTGTTGCTTCCGCCATTTGTATTTAGAGAGCTTCTCTTGCCAAGCTTCCATGTAGGTATAGAACACAGGAGTTAAGTAGAGGGTAAGAATCTGCGAGAACAGTAGCCCTCCAACAACAGCTAGACCCAGAGGGCGACGGGCATCTGCTCCGGCTCCTAAACCCAGAGCGATCGGCAATGTTCCCATTAAGGCTGCCATTGTCGTCATCATAATGGGGCGAAACCGCACCAAACAGGCTTCGTAGATCGCATCCCGAGGGCTTTTGCCTTGCTGACGAGCACTAATCGCAAAATCCACCATCATGATGCCGTTCTTCTTAACAATGCCGATCAGCAAAATAATGCCAACAAAGGCGTAGATGTTCAGATCTACCTGAAACAGCAATAGGGTGAGTAAAGCACCCAATCCTGCCGAGGGCAGACTCGAAAGAATAGTCAGGGGATGAATGAAATCTTCGTACAGAATGCCAAGCACAATGTAAATCACCAGAATGGCAACTAGCAGCAGCAGTCCCAAGCCTTGCAGCGAGGACTGAAATGCCTGTGCTGAGCCTTGGAAACTGGTGCTGATGCTGGCTGGCAGGGTTTCGCGAGCCAGTTGTTCAATCGTGCCAGTCACACTGCCTAACGACACCCCCGGTTTCAGGTTGAAGGAGAGCGTCACCGCGGCCAGTTGCCCAATGTGGTTAATCGTTAGCGGGCCTACCCCCGGCGTCAACGTAGCGATGGCATTCAGGGGAATGAGCTGTCCATTCGCAGCCCGAACAGAGAGCAAATTGAGGGCGTTGAGGTCTTGTTGATACTGCGGTTCAACGCCCAGAATCACCTGATATTGACTGTCGGTTGCATAAATGGTTGAAACTTGGCGAGTTCCATAGGCATAGCCTAAGGTGCTCTCCACTTGATCGGCAGTTAAACCCAGCGCAGTTGCCTGATCGCGATTAATTCCCACCTGGACTTGAGGGTTGTTGATTTGCAGATCACTATTAACATCCTGCAATTCAGAGAGTTGCCGCAGCTTGGCTTCTAGCTTGGGTGCATTTTCGTATAGCTCTTGAATATTGGGGCTTTGCAGCGTGAATTGATACTGAGCCTTGGTTTGTTGACCGCCAATGTTAATTGCAGGTGGGTTTTGCAGAAACACCTTGAGTCCAGGTACAGCCGCCAGCTTGGGTCGAAGCTCCTGGACAATTTCATCCGCACTGAGCTGACGTTCGTCACGAGGCTTGAGCTTGACAAAAATCCGCCCAGTATTGGCAGAGGCATTGGGCCCACCCGCACCCACGCTAGAGTTAACGGCTGCGATGTTGGGATCTTTGCGGGCGATCGCCGCTACGGCCTGCTGATGTTTCACCATTTCATCAAAGGAGATATCCTGAGACGCTTGCGTGTTAATGGTAATTTGGCCCACATCTACGCTAGGGATAAACCCCTTAGGAACGACTCCAAACAAAACCACCGTTCCCGCTAAAATGGCTCCGGAAATCACCATAGTTGTGCGGTGATACTTGAGGGATTTCTTCAAACCCCAAGCATAACCCTGAAGCAACGCGTCAAAAAACCGTTCAGAACGGTCATACAGGCGAGTTTTCCAGGATTGACCAGCCCCATGCACTGCTGCACCTGCTTCAGCCTGATTAGAATGCGGTGGCCGCAAAAAGCGAGAGCACAACATGGGGGTGAGCGTCAGGGAAATGACGCCCGAAACCAGAATAGCAACGCTGATAGTCACTGCAAACTCTTGAAATAACCGCCCCAGAATCCCACCCATGAACAAAACGGGAATAAAGACGGCAACCAGAGAAATCGTCATTGAGAGAATGGTGAAGCCAATTTCTCTGGAGCCGTTTAAGGCTGCTTCTAGGCGGCTTTCGCCCATTTCCATATGGCGGACAATGTTCTCCAACATCACCACAGCATCGTCTACTACAAAGCCCACCGACAGGGTTAACGCCATCAGCGATAGGTTATCTAGTGAGTAGCCTAGCAACACCATGACGCCAAAGGTGGCCACCAGCGATAGCGGCACGGCTAAGCTTGGAATCAGGGTGGCGGAAAGATTCCGCAGAAACAGAAAGATCACCAGCACGACCAGGCAAATTGTTAGCAGCAGCGTGAACTGGACATCGTTGACCGATTCTCGAATCGGCTGGGAGCGATCGTACAAAATATCCATATTTACGGCTGCCGGAATCTGTTCCCGAAATTTGGGCAGCAGTTTTTTAACCTCACTGACCACATCAACCGTATTCGTGCCCGGCTGTCGTTGCACTGCCAGAACGATCGCCCTCGTGCCGTTATACCAACTGGCTACCTTATCGTTTTCAACACTGTCCAGCACCTGCCCCAATTCACCCAACTGCACAGGAGCCTCGTTTTGGTAAGCGACGTTTAACGCCTGATAGGCTGCTGCATCGGTCAATTGGCCGTCGGCTTGCACGGTGTAGTTCTGCTTAGCCCCATACAGCGCTCCCGTTGGCAGGTTAACATTACCCCGAGAAACAGCATTGGCGATATCCTCAATTCCTAAGCCTTTGGCTTGCAAGGATTGCGGATCAAGCAAAATCCGTACCGCATACTTCTGGGAGCCGTAAACCTGCACCTGGGCTACCCCGTTTACCATCGATAGGCGCTGCGCCAACAGGGTTTCTGCATATTTATCTACAGTCGATAGCGGCAGAATTGCAGAACTCAGCGCCACGTAGAGGACAGGCTGATCGGCCGGGTTAACCTTGCGATAAGACGGTGGGCTAGGCATATTGGCCGGCAACTGTTTAGTCGCTTTGGCGATCGCCGCCTGCACGTCCTGTGCCGCTCCATCAATTTCTCGGCTCAAGTCAAACTGCAACGTAATCTGGCTGGTGCCCAACGAGCTTGTCGAGTTCATTGAACTCAATCCGGCAATACTAGAAAACTGCTGCTCTAGGGGAGTAGCAACCGCAGCTGCCATGGTTTCTGGACTCGCACCGGGCAAATTTGCCGTCACCTGAACGGTGGGATAATCCACGTTGGGCAGATCGCTCACAGGCAGCAGACGGTAACTCATCAGCCCAAAAATTAGCACGCCGATCATGACCAGAGTCGTCATAATCGGGCGTCGAATGAACAGAGAAGAGAGGTTCATAAAATATCCGATACTGGGGATTTTTAAGTTACGCAGCTTCTATAACGAGAGTTGCTTTATCCTCTCGATTTCTGATTTTCTGAATCTCCGTTGCCTGCGGTCTGCTTAACTTGCACCGTTGCGCCGGGTGTGAGATTAAACTGTCCATCCGTTACGATAGTCTCACCCGAATTTAAGCCCTTCTGAATCACGGCTTCGTTATTTAAAGTGTCACCAACACTGACATTGCGAGCTTCTACCGTCTTGTCAGGCTTAACGACAAAGACAAATTTTCCTTGCTGTCCCATCTGCACCGCTTGAGCAGGCACCGTGATCACATGGGGCTGCTCCGTGAGCTTCAGCACCACATTGACAAACTGCCCGGGCGAGAGTTGGGCTGCAGCATTATCAAATGTTCCTTTTAGTTGAATCGTGCCCGTCTGGGTATTGACTCCACTGTCAATAAAGGTCAATTCACCCTGGATCGGATGGCTCTGATCTTTAGCAGGCAACACATCCACTGCTAGCGTGTGGGTGGCGCTATACTTTTTCACGTCTGGCAGTAGCCGTTGAGGAATGGCAAAGTTGACCCGAATTGGGCAGATCTGGCTAATGGTGATCAGGGGGTTGTCGTCATCCGCTTTAACCAAATTGCCTTGATCGAGCTTGAGGCTACCGGTTTGTCCGTC
>DATNOY010000502.1:0-2472 GCA_036703495.1 Coleofasciculaceae cyanobacterium | reverse complement strand
AGGCTTCGGCAGAGCAGAGTTGATCGGTGCCAGCAATATAGATTCGGTAGAACGCTGGAAGTTGCTCCAACATCACCGATGCGCTGGCTCCTTTCCCTAATAGCTGCATTGCTTTAGCGTTGATGTAGTCAGGGCAACCGCTAGCGTCTAGTACAGCAATTCCCACAGGAACGGCTTCCAAGAATTGCTTCAACCTGCTTTCACTCTCAGACAAGGATTTGTTTAAGGACTGCATCGCCGCAAAGGATGTCCGCATTTGCCGCGCCATTTGGTTAAACGATCGCGCCATCTCGCCCAAATCACCCGTCCGCTCAATTTCTACTGTTTGATCCCATGCACCGTCTGCGAGTGCTTTCGCCGATCGACTCACGCTGACGATCGGTTGAGTGATCCACCGAGCAGTCAGACCTGCAATCATCAAACTTGCAATCAGGGCGACCAGGCAAAGGAGGACAGTTGTACGGGTGTTGAGCGCAATCTGCTCCATAAAGTCTGATTCGGGAATAACAACCACAATCAGCCAGTCAATTCCGCGATTGTCTTTAAACGGCAACACCTGTAAAAACTGCCGTTGATGATTCATCGTAAAATCAAGCTGCTGGTTCATTTTAATCGCGTGAAAGTCGCCAAATTTAGTGACTAAGTATTTGGCTGTAGCTTGCGTCAGGGCATCACGACTCGCGGTTGCGTTCAGCCGGATAATTTTATCTTCAGGCAAAGCGACAGGTTTATTGGTGATTTGAAAGGGTGCTTCTCCGGTAGAGGTTGCTACAAATAACCCCGATCGCTCAATAATAAAGCTCTGCCCAGTCTTACCAATGTTTAAACTGCGGAGAAAATCACCAAGCTGCAAGAGATTGAGATTAGACAGCAAGACTCCTTCCACACTCCCGTCTTGGTTGTATACGGGCTGACTCGCACCGAGATAGAGCGTTTCTCCAGTGACATGTGGATAGATTTCGCTCCAGCTTTGCTTGCCAGTCTGCAACGGAGTTCTATACCAGGAACGTTTGTGAGGGTTGTAGTGTTTACCAACGTTCGTGATTGTAATTCGCCGACCTTGCTGATCGGTCGTGTAAGTTCGCAAGTCATAGCCAGTCGCCCGACCCGATACTCGCATCGTCAGTGCCTGATTGCTCTGCCGTTCTGCAGCGACCAACTCTCGCGCTTGATTCGCATATCCAATGACCGTTACACGCTCGAAGAGCGCCAACTGATGCCAAAAATGATGCTCTAATTTTGCAAAATTATGGACATCTAATTCACCTAATCGAATCGCATTAAGATTGCTTTGATTGATGCGATGCGGGGTATCCAGATAGGTATCAAGATTTTGTTCGATACGATTGCTAATTTCACTCCGGAGTTGGGTTGCCACGTCGTTGACTGCTTTCTGTCCGTTTCTAAAGGAGAGATAGCCTAACAATCCCGCTACCGCAAAAATCTGTAAGGCGAAGGGGACAATCAGAGCAGTCCGTAAAGAGACTCTTTCAGAAACTTTGGAGACAACCTGGTTCAGTCGTTTGAGTGGCATCCGAGTTTAGAATGATGGACGGTTCGCATCGCGCTTGCCTTAATACGTTTGAGGAAGTCCGAGGTTATACATCGCCGCTCGATAATCTTTGTTATTAAGCTTGAATTTGAGGCTAGCAATGCCCAACGCCAAAACTAGAACGTTCTTTGCCCAAATCTAGTTTCCTTCAGTGAGGTACGATTTCGGAATGAATTTTCTCTATTCTTTGATGCTGACCGGAATTAGACCAGGCAAGTTTGTCAGGATAGACATCAACTTAAACTAAACTTAAGCCTCATAAAGCAGGCTCCATTCTTCAGGTAACTCTCATGCCACCGCAAAAACCTAAACGCTATCGAGGAGTCATCCTGTCTGCCCAGGGGTGGAACAAGCTTCAAGCTGCCAAAACTCTGGCTGAGGTCAACGAGAATGCAGGCGATCGCTTTACTTTAGAAGAGCTTAATGAGCGCATGGGCTTGTCCCTCCACACGATCGCAAAGATATTAGGACGCTCAGAACCCGTAGACAAACAATCGTTACAGGCGGCGTTCCGAGCCTTTGGGTTGGAATTGAGCCAGAATGATTATCTACGCCCCAGCGCTGCCATTGAAGCAGTAGAAATTAGCCAATCAGAGTCACCCACTTGGGGTAGCGCCATTGACACTTCAACCTTTTGTGGACGAAATGAAGAACTGTTGTGTCTTCAACAGTGGGTGCTAGAAGAACACTGCCGCCTCATCCTGCTGCAGGGGATTGGTGGAATTGGCAAAAGTACCCTGACAGCCAAACTGGTGCAGCAAATTCAAACTGAGTTTGAGGTGGTGGTGTGGCGATCGCTGCAAAACGCCCCACTGCTTGAAGAGTGGTTAGAAACAGTGTTGCCGATGCTACTGCGGGCACAGGGAGAGGATATCGCTGTACCGAGTAATCTGGACGGGAAACTGCTGAAGTTGATGGAG
>DATNOY010000501.1:0-3815 GCA_036703495.1 Coleofasciculaceae cyanobacterium | reverse complement strand
GTCAGTAAAAATAGCGGGGGCGATGCCACCTACGCCAAGGTTATTGCCGCGCGGGAGTTGGGTCTGCCGATCGTCATGATCCAACGCCCGGCGATGCCCCCTACTGAACAAGTGGCGGATGTGGCAGGTGCTATGGACTGGCTGAAGCAACAGGTGGGGCGGATCTACAACACAGCCTGAATCGCTTTTTCTATGGCTTCGGGTTTGGTCAGCGGGGAATAGCGAGCCACTACATTGCCGCTGCGATCGACCAGGAATTTGGTGAAATTCCACTTCACGGCTGGGGTGCCCAGGATGCCGGGGGCTGCTGTGGTCAAGTATTGGTAGAGGGGGTGGGCATTCTGACCGTTGACGTCAATCTTTTGAAACAGGGGAAAAGAGACGCCAAAGCGGGTTTCGCAGAAGGATTGAATGTCGGTGGCATTGCCGGGTTCCTGTTGTCCAAATTGATTGCAGGGAAATCCCAAAATAACTAGACCTTGGCTGGCATATTTGTCATAGAGTGCTTGCAGTCCCTGGTACTGTGGGGTGAAACCACATTGACTGGCGGTATTCACAATCAGCAAGACTCGATCGCGGTAGGCGCTAAGTTCGACGGGTTTGCCTTCGATGGAGGTTGCCGAAAAGTTATAGATCGATTGAGGTTTTTGGGCAGTTGTCATAGGGGTACATGCGGCTGAAAACGGGACTTCTACTATGGCTTGATTGTAGGCTTGATTACCGTCCATTGGGTGACGGTGGCCAGCGATCGCCAGCCTAGAAATTTGCCGATTGGTTCGGCTCGCTGAATGCCAATGCGGGTAAACTCACCGCCGATCCGTTCTGCCCATTGAAATAGCAGGTGTTCGCCTTCCAGGGTGACAACATTGGCAACCAGTCTGCCACCTGGTTTTAAGGCTTGCCAACAGGTATCCATCAGCCCGGCGGTGGTGATGCCGCCGCCGATAAAAATGGCGTCAGGTTGAGGTAAGTCTTGGAGGGCAGCGGGTGCGGTGCCTTGAATTATTTGCAGATGGGGTGTACCCAGGGCGATCGCATTGTCGGCAATGTAGGAGGTTCTGGATTTTTCGATGGCGATTGCCCGGCACCGGGGATGACTTCGCATCCATTCAATGGCAATAGAACCACAGCCTGCGCCCACATCCCAGAGGAGGGATCCTGGCGTGGGTGCCAAGGTGGAGAGGGTGACGGCGCGCACTTCGCGTTTGGTGAGTTGGCCATCGTGGTGATAGGCGCTGTCGGGGAGTCCGGGGTAGCGCGAGACCGGAATCTGTCCCGGATCCGCTATGCATTCCAGGGCGATCGCATTGAGATCGGCCAGTTCTGTGGCATCCCAGGTATTGGCTCTGCCGGAAATTAACCGTTCTTTCTGTCCGCCTAAGTGTTCTAAAACGGTGACTAAGCTTTGCCCGTAGCCGTTTTGAGTCAGCAGATCCGCGACGATCGCGGGCGTGTGTCTGCCTTCGCTCAATACCAATACTTTAGCACCGGGATAGGTGACGGCATGGAGCAGGGCGGGCGGACGACCACATAAGCTGAGGGTTTCTATGTCCGTCAGCGACCAGCCTAGCCTGGCACAGGCGAGACTAAAGGTGGAGGGGGCTGGCAGAATGGTCATTTCTGTGACGGGGAGGCGCTGGGTCAGTGTAACGCCGATACCGTAGCATAGGGGATCGCCGCTGGCCAGGACGCAGACGGCTTGCCCGCGATGCGCCAGAATCTCGTCAATGGAGGTGCTAAGGGGGGATTTCCAGGCGATGCGATCGCGCTGATCGGCGGGCAGCATGGCGAGATGACGGCTACCGCCAAAAAAAACGGTCGCCTGATCGATCAGGGCTTGGGCGATGGGACTGAGTCCGGCTAATCCTGATTCGCCAATTCCTACGACTGAAAGCCATTTCATACGGGAAGCCATTGCATTTTGCTGTTTCTCGGATCCAGACTCCTCCATCCAGACTTTAAACTCCTGTGATCATCCCGCAGATGCACTGCCGTCTCATGCTACATTGGTCAGGCTTGGAATCGGGAAAGTCCGGTGTGAATCCGGGGCTGTGCCGCAGCTGTGATGGAGTTATGAGGCTCTGAGTCAGAATGCCGCTTCTGGGGGTATGGGGGCTGCCCATGCATCAACTTAACGTCGTCTATTCCTTGCGTTGCACGGGGAAGGAGCTATGGAGATTGCTTCTGGCAGGTCTGTCTGTCCGGGTTTATTTTACGCCACACCGGCTCAAGATGGCATGTTATTGCGAATACGGATTCCAGGGGGGCAGCTGACGTCCTCCCAATGCCAGGTGGTGGCTGAAATTGCCGATCGCGCTGGTATTCAGGTGGTTCAGGTGACGAATCGGGCTAACTTGCAGCTGCGCAGTTTGCAGCCATTAGATGCCGAAGCGCTGGAGCAGCTGCAGATCGCTCAGCTGGCTGCGCCTGTGGCTGAGGTGGATGCACTACGGAACATTATGACCAGTCCGAGTGCTGGACTTGATCGGCAAGAGCGGCTGGATACGCGCCCCTGGGTAGCAGCCTGGAATGAATATTTGTGCGGCCATCCTGAACTAGGAGTGCTATCGGCAAAGTTTAGCGTTTGTCTGGATGGGGGGGGAGCGATCGCGGTCTGGGATCGTCCAAATGACATTGCTTTGGTTGCGGATGCGGAAGGTGCGCCTGGATGGTGGCTGTATCTAAGCCAGGGCGATCGGGGTGACTCGCCTGGCGCAACTGGGATCTATGTGCCGTTACCCCATACTTTGGCGGTTTTGGCGGCTTTAGCCGAGGTCTATCGTCAGGGGATTGTGGCACTGCAGGGAGAGGCACCCCAGCCGCGCCCGCCACGATTGCGGGCCGTGATCCAGCAGTGGGGGCTGGATGGGTTTCTGCAAGCGGTGGAACAGGTGTTGGGACAGGTTCTCTGCCGCCAACCGGGCGTTCTGGCTGTTCCGGGTCGAACTGCAGCCGGTCGAACTGCCCGCCAGATTGTCCCCCAGACAGCCCCGCTGGGGATGCAGCCGCAACGGCAGCCCGGATTGTTTTACTGTGGGGTAGGGCTGCCTTTAGGGCAGTTGACGATCGCCCAACTGCGGGGATTGGGGGCGATCGCGGCTACCTATGGCAGTGGCATGATCCGATTGACCCCGTGGCAGAATCTGCTGATGGTGGATCTGCCCGATCGGGTGGTGGCGGCTGTGCAAGCGGCGATTGAACAACTGGGACTGTATCACTCTGCCGATACGGTGCTGGGTGGGCTGGTGGCTTGTGCGGGGGCGGGTTGTGCTGCCTCTGCCACCGATACGCAGGCAGATGCTCTGGCTTTTGCGGCAAGAGCGGAGCAGTTGCAGCTGGATGTCCCGATTAGCATTCACTTAACGGGCTGTGAAAAGTCCTGTGCGCAACATCATCCTAGCGATATTACCTGCTTGGGGATACGGACGAGCCAGCAAACAGCTGCCTATCGGATTTATTTGCGAGGACAGCATCCGTTTGAACGAGAGCTTTGTGCGATCGATGCGGACAAGCTGCCGGAAATGCTGGAGCGACTGTTGAGGGTTTATCAGCGCGATCGGTTACCGGCTGAGTCTTTTAGTGAATTTTCCCGACGTTATGAGGGGTTGCAACTTCAATCTGAGCTGCAATCTGTTTCTGAGTGATTTTTAATTCTCTTTTTTATTCTGATGCGTTTTATGACAGTGGAATCTCAAACTCATGATTGACTATATTCGAGATGGTACCGAAATTTATCGCCACTCTTTTGCGACAATTCGGGCAGAAGCTCCCCTCTCAATGCTGCCTGCTAATCTGGAAACTGTTGCAGTGCGCCT
>DATNOY010000500.1:0-6972 GCA_036703495.1 Coleofasciculaceae cyanobacterium | reverse complement strand
AGTAATGGGATAGAGAATCTGAATGCCCGCCTTTTCCACCTGAACCGTTCGCTCCAACCAATCAAAAAAGGGGCGATCGCTATCCGAGTAGCCTGCTAACAAGAGCGCGTAAAGCGTGAAGGAGGCATCCCGAATCCAGGTGTAGCGATAGTCCCAGTTGCGTTCTCCACCAATTTCTTCCGGTAAGGAAGTAGTAGGTGCAGCCACGATCGCCCCCGAGGGTGCGTAAGTCATTAACTTCAACGCTAAGGCACTGCGCACCACCGCGTCTTTATAGCGACCTCGATAGGTACACTGGTCTGACCAATTTTGCCAAAAGGCGATCGCAGACTCTAGGGCATCCTGCGGCTGGAGAAGCGGCGTTAAACTGCCTTGAGTTCCCAGAGTAAACACAACCCGCTCTCCCGCATGCACGGTCAGGCGACAGGTCAGGCTTTGCTTTTGCCTGTCCAACTGCCAATCGATCGGAGCATTGACTTGAAAGCAATCAACGGTTGCTTGACCCCCAGAAACCTGAATTTGAGGCATGGTCTGAGCATAACCAGGACGGGGAACACAAGTGCAGGTCATCTCCACTGCACCTGTCAGTCCTTCCAGAACGCGAATGACTCGACCCGGTGCATGAGAATGCTGGATCTGACCGTCTGTAATTTCCATGAAGTCTAAGAGCACCACCCTGCCTTGCTGACAGGTAAAGGTCGTTTCCAGCACATTCGTATGATCTAAATACTGATGGCTACTCTCAAAGGTGATTGAGGGCTGAATTGACCAAAAGCCTCCTCGTTCCAGATCAAGAATGCGAGCAAATAGAGAGGAAGAATCGAAGCAAGGTAAACAAAGCCAGTCGATCGATCCCCTGCGGCTGACTAATGCGGCAGTATGGCAGTTGCCAATCACACCATAATCAGAAATTGCTGGAAAAGATGAGATGGATGGCTCTAAATCTTGTTGGCAATCAGACAGGAAGTTATGCATGTTTTAGAATTGATGCCTTTTGCCATCCCATGTACAGAACAAACGTTGTTGAGTTGCAATAGAAATCAAGTGATATTTCAGAGGATTTCTAAAGTGCCCTTCGATCGCAAACTATCAGCTTAATTATGCATTGCTTCGTTGAATTAGCAGTCCGTCTCAAGCTAGAGTGGTAGCATTCTTGCTATTACAAAGCTTCGGTAGAAAGTGAAAATGCAGTGAAATTTTACTGGCTCTTTGGATAGAAGTTGTTGGAGAACCTATCGCGTTAGTAAGTAGGCTGGGTGGATAGATAAGAGATTGAAGATGGCAACAAGGCAACCTTTGCTGCAATTAGAGAATTATAAAAGTGAAATCGACATGAAATTAAGTGTAGGTCTCTCGAAAGGGATACACCTTACCTCCGGCGATAGAGAGCTATTGAGGTTTTGCGCTCTAGAGTAAGGTAGAACTCTGTTGAGAGCCAACCATGAGCTATTCTCCTTATTTGCTCAAAGGTCAAAAAGCACTGGTGACCGGATCAAGCTCTGGCATTGGTGAAGCGTCGGCACGCTGCTTGGCAAAAGCAGGTGCATCGGTTGTGATTAATTACCACTCAGAGAAAGAAGCAGCGGAAAAGATTGTTCACGACATCACCTCCGAGGGCGGAGAAGCGATCGCGATCGCAGCCAACGTTGCCAAAGAAGATGACGTGAAAGCGATGTTTGCCCAAATGCTGCAAGCGTTTGGCACGATCGATATTCTGGTCAATAATGCCGGACTGCAAAAAGATGCGGCGTTGGTTGATATGACGCTAGAGGACTGGAATCTCGTCATCAACGTCAACTTAACCGGACAGTTCCTCTGTGCCCGTGAAGCGGCAAAAGAGTTTTTGCGTCGCGGCGTGAAACCTGATATTTCTTGCGCAGCGGGCAAAATTATCTGCATGAGTTCGGTGCATGAAGTGATTCCCTGGGCGGGTCATGTGAACTATGCCACCAGTAAAGGCGGCATTGACATGATGATGAAAAGCATGGCTCAGGAACTTGCCCCCAAAAAAATTCGGATCAACAGCATTGCCCCAGGGGCGATCGAAACTCAAATCAACACAGCTGCCTGGGCTACGCCTGAAGCGCAAGCAAAATTGCTGCAATTAATTCCCTCGGGTCGTGTGGGTATTCCTGATGACATTGGCAAAGCGGTGGTTTGGTTAGCTTCCGATGACTCAGATTACGTCAACGGTACAACCTTGTTTGTGGATGGCGGAATGACCCTCTATCCAGGGTTTGCCAAAGGTGGATAGAGTATGCTCACAAAAAATTCGGTGAATCCAGATCTAAATACAGATCAAAGCGATCACTACGACGTCATTATTGTTGGCACGGGTGCAGGGGGAGGCAGCCTAGCGCATCGACTGGCGCCCACCGGCAAAAAGATTTTAGTGCTAGAACGAGGCGACTTTTTGCCGCGAGAAAAGGCAAACTGGAGTGCCTTAGAGGTTTATCAGAAAGAACGCTATCACACCGACGAACACTGGTATGACCAGGACGGCAAAGCCTTTCGTCCCCAAACGGGGTACTGGGTGGGGGGCAATACCAAAGTCTATGGTGCCGCCTTATTGCGGCTGCGGGAACGCGATTTTACCAAAGTCATCCACAAAGATGGCATTTCACCCGCCTGGGAACTGACCTATCCAGACTTTGAACCCTACTACACCCAGGCAGAAAAACTCTACGATGTGCATGGCGATCGCGGTGAAGATCCCACCGAACCACCCTGTAGCGAACCCTATCCCTATCCGCCCGTCAGCCATGAACCCGATATGCAGGAGATCTCTGACTGCATTCGCGATCGTGGCTATTACCCCTTTCACTTACCGCTCGGCTTAAAGCTGAATGAGCAAGACCGCACGAATAGCCCCTGTATTCGCTGCGATACCTTCGATGGCTATCCTTGCTTAGTCGGTGCCAAAGCCGATGCAGAAGTGAATGCCATTCGCCCTGCTCGGGCAGCCTATGACAACCTGACATTACTGACTCAGGCAAAAGTGTTGCGGCTATTGACCAGTGCATCGGGGCGAGAAATTATTGGCGTTGAAACCGAGGTCAACGGCGTCCATCACGTGTTCAAAGGCGACATCATTGTGGTTGCCTGCGGGGCAATTAACTCGGCGGCGTTGCTCCTCCAGTCTGCCAA
Organism: Coleofasciculaceae cyanobacterium; assembly: GCA_036703495.1. GTDB lineage: Bacteria > Cyanobacteriota > Cyanobacteriia > Elainellales > Elainellaceae > Drouetiella. The sequence goes on along the minus strand of DATNOY010000500.1, from coordinate 3,825 downwards.
CGATCAGCATCCCAACGGACTGGCAAACCGTTCTGATCAGGTGGGGCGCAATTTTATGAAGCATCTGGAAATTGCGCTGGTTGCCCTCCATACCGAAGTCAATCACGCCAACTTCCAAAAAACGATCGCGGTTAATGATTTTTATTGGGGCGAACCCGATTTTCCCTATCCCATGGGCATGGTGCAAAATACGGGCAACGTTCTAGCCGATATGCTGCCCGCAGAAGCACCACCGCTCATGGCTCCTTTCGTGAAACTGATTCCCCAGTTTGAACGGCAATTGTTGGCGGAACGCACGACCGGGTGGTGGCTACAAACCGAAGATCTACCCGATCCGAACAACCGGGTGCAAGTGATTCAGGGCAAGATTCACCTAAATTACACGCTCAACAACACAGAAGCGGGCGATCGCTTGCTGCATCGCTGGACGTCGGTACTGAAATCCCTGGAACGCAAAGCCATGCACGTCATTCCCTTCAGCATCTATCCCCGAACCCATATCCCTTTACAAGCCGTGGGACATCAGTGCGGCACCTGCCGCTTTGGCTCCGATCCCAACACATCTGTTCTGGATTTAAATTGCCGTACCCATGATATTGATAATCTTTATGTCGTGGATGGCAGCTTCTTCCCCTCTAATTCCGGTGTGAATCCAACGCTAACGATTATGGCCAACGCCCTACGAGTCGGTGATCATCTAGCTGAACGATTGCAATGATCAGAACCCAATACTCTGAAATACCCCAACTGACGTTTGAAAGTCTACTTTCTCCCATTATCACGCAATGGGAGAAAGCAGAGTTTGAGGTAAGAGAGGAGTTGTATCTGGTAATTGAGCGCACCAGTTAGGTCAAAGGGAACCTGTTGATACTGAGTTTGATTGTGGATAAACGGGCGATTCCGTTGTACCGTCGGAATCGCTAATTTGCTCAATTGAGGCGGAAACAGTTTTACTTACATTGCGATCCTAAAAATTACCGCTATTTTCCTCAATTAATTTTTTCAATCCCCTGAACAATTATCTCAAAATAGTATCAATATCAATTGTAAACCGAGCACCAACTTATTATTCATGCTGACTTAGATAATTTCTGACTCATTTCTTAAGCTATCTGTCCATTTTTGCAATCCCCAAAGGCTGACAATAGTTGCTAATCCCGATCCTAATGTGTCCATAATCAGATCGATGACTGTATCATCAACGCTGCCAATCACATCTGTTGCCAAAATTTTACCTGCTGACCATTCAGTAATTTCCCACAGCGCTCCGATTGCAATACCAAAGCTGATAATCGTCAATAAATACAGAAGTGTATGTTGACGAAAAATCGGTAGCATGGGGCTATACGCCAGAAAACTCAGAGCCAGTGTAATTGCAAACATGGTGAACCCATGAACCAGTTCGTCATAAGGTCCAGGGGCATAAAACCATCCCCATACCCACCCTCCGGCGTTGAGTAAAGCTGCGATAACAAACAGAAAATCAAATAGGGTTGGTAGTTTGTCGTCTTTTACCACAAATACAAAAGAGACGATTAGAAAAAGCGCTAGGGCGATCGCATTTTGCCATCTCCCTTGCACAACAGCAGCCAGAACAGCGATTCCAAGTAGTGTTTGTCCCATCCAGGCCGCAAAACGGTATCCTTTCCAGTTAATAGACAGCATTCTTTCTCCTCATATCAAGCTTACCCAATTGCTTTTACAGCAGCTAAATAGCGTTCTTTAACGTCTTTTCGATCTAACTCTTCGGGGATTCCTACCTGACTGCCGCGCTCGATCATATTGGCATGACGCAACAGTGCAGCCCGGTTGGCTTTGCTGTGGGTAAAAGGGGCAATGGCGGCGATCGCTTCTAGTAACCGCATTGTAACGGCTACGCTAGTTTGCCCATACTGGCGAATTTGGTTAAACGCAGCATCTGTCACATCTGCAAATGTCGCGGGTTTTGTAATGACGTGCAGCTGATCTTGGTCATCACGACAATAGGCAGAGGGAATCTCTTTTTGTGCCAGGTGAGCAAGCGCTGCACTAAGTTGATCAATACAGCGAATGGCGGTGAAGGGGTCGTTAATGGCGGGTGAGAGGGCGCGGACTGCAATCTCAACCAGTTGGTTAATCGAAAACTCGACATCTTGCTGATCGGTGCGCTGCGACCCTAAGACAAAGGCAGCATTGATTTGTTTAACCAGTTTTTTGCTACCTAATCGGGCAGGATAAACCAGTACTAGTGGACTTCCTTTAATTACAAAGTCTCCAGGACGACGCTGAAGCTGAAGCAGGATATTGCTCTCTGTGGCAATGTGCATGAGCTGGTGCGTATCGATGGCTTGCACATAGCTACTGCTAGTCGCTTGAATGGCGGTTGCCTCGTGATCGAAATCGGCTAGAATCTCCGAGGTGAGCGATTCTGCTTGACGCTGCGATGCACCGCGTCCGATCTGTTCGGGAAAGAGCCGATCGATCACTTGATCTAGTTCACATCCCACCCTAGAAATGACATGGTCAACCTGAATGGAGGTGGCGGAATGGTGAATAAAGTAGATTAAAACGCCAATACTGGCGATCGCCAGTCCAATCCCGCAAGTGACTGCAATGTGCGGCACAAACTCATTCTCGGCAACACCATTGATGGTTCGCAGCACCATTAGGCTATAAACAAAGGTAGAGATGAATGTTCCTAGGACAATTTGGTTGCCAGTATCTTGCATAAAGTTACGCAGCAGACGTGGCCCAAATTGCGAAGACGCAAGCTGAAGCGCCACGATCGTAATCGAGAATGCCGTCGTGGCAACAGTCACCATTGACCCTGCGATCGCAGAGAGAATAGCTCGTGAACCGTTAGGACCCAGTTTATACGCCCACCCTAGATTACCAATCATGTCGGTTTCTAGCGTTTGGTCAATGCCAATCGTGACCAATGAAAGCCCGATCGCCAGCACAACCATCAGGGTTGGGATGAACCAGAAGCTAGAGTGCAGCGAGTCCAAAAGCTTGCTAAATCTGGTTCTCATTGGCTATTCCTTGATTGCTGGAGTAGGCTTCGTACTGCCTGACCCATTTCCCTGAACTAAGCTTTGAATCTCGGCTCGCAGGGCTGTAATTTCGTCTCGCAGGGCATCGATCGATTTTGCGCCGACAATCTCTGCTTCGTCATCGTCAGCATCTTGTCCGATAAAGAATGTAGCTAACGTGGCTGTTACATAGCCAAACACAGCAAACGCATACAGCGCCAGCAGAAAACAGAGGATGCGCCCTTCTGGCGTTTTGGGAAAGTAGTCTGATCCCATTGTGGTCATCAGCATGGCTGTCCACCAAAGCGCCGTGCTGTAGCTATCAAATCCGGGTAAATCTGGAACATCTTGTTCAAACGCATACATTCCCGCAGCGCCAACCAGTGTAATGATTGCGGTCGTCATCAATACATAGCCAAAGCCACGCCGCGCAAAGTTAGCTGCAAGCGATCGCATACTGCGATTGGTGCGCGTCATCACCCGCAATAGCCGTAAACCTCGAACGGCTCGCGTGGTTTGTAAAATCCGCATCACCCGCGCAAACCGTAACACACGCAAGGCGGGTAGAAGCAGGGCAATTGCTGTAATCCAGTTTGCTTTAAGATAAGCAGTCTTACGGGGCGCAAGCGCTAGTCTGAGAAGAAATTCCAGAATAAACACACCCCAAATGACGATACTAATGGCATCTAAAAGAGGAGTCAGTCCCCCAGTCAATTCCACCACAAATAGACCGAGCCAAACAAAACTCAACACGAGCATTGGCAGTTCCAGCCAATCTTCTAGCTGCTGCAAGATTTGCTGTTGCTCATATTCT
>DATNOY010000499.1:0-6787 GCA_036703495.1 Coleofasciculaceae cyanobacterium | reverse complement strand
ATCAAGGTTCTGCAGCAGTTTAGCCGTATCGGGAGTAGCCGCAACTCGGCATTCATTAGGATATATTTCTTTGGGAATCCCGACTGTTTTGCGAGTCTTGGATCTACCCTGAGCTTCCCCTCCCGCATGGACTGCCGGTGTCGCCCGGTTGTTTGTAACGTCTAACGTCATAAACGCTCCTTCGTAACTATCGTGCTATGCACTGAGATTGGGACGGGTGGGAGGACTGCGCCCCTAGCCCAAGGTTTCTCACCTGCACCCCGTCTTACAGCGCTTTGCGCTAGATTCAGTGTGGGTTATTTTTTAGAAGCCTCGCTCTGCGCGACTTCTAAAAAATAACTGTGGCTGGACACCATTGAAAATTGCTGTATCTAGATGAGAACTGCTATAAAGCATTGCAATTGGTTAATTGAAGCCGGTGAAGATTCAACGAGGTTAGGTTTGATCAATTGGGGGAAATTGATCCATGCTGCATGGCAATCTTGGCGGAGAAGCCAGAAATCAGCGATGCAACCTCTTGCCTTGCCCACGGCAACTGAGCCGATGCTGTCGGCTGTCGGCTGTCGATAGTGGGGGAGGGGTACAGCCGTTTAGATCTTAAGTTCAGTGGAGATATGACTCAAGATGGCAATGGTCAAGACTTCAGTCTAGAGATTCTTTCTCTACAATACAGGGATTCCGATGAAGATGGCATATGTTACAAAGGTGTTGCATTTACAATACTTTGTACTTAACCGACTGGAGGAATCTCAAAAATACCGTATCTCTTCTCAGGAATAGACTTGGGGGTTGACACAATGCGGTAAGCGATCGCCCTGCAAGCCTGCGATCAGATTAGCGATCGCCATCTGGGCCATTTTTTCACGAGTTTGGCGGCTAGCGCTACCAATATGCGGCGTGATGATCAGGTTATCGAGTTGGAGTAAGGGACTGGTGAGGGGAATTGGTTCTGGATCAGTCACATCCAGCGCTGCTGCTGCAATTTTCCCCTGGGTTAAGGCACGATACAGGGCATCTGGATCCACCATTGATCCTCTGGCTGTATTGATCAGGATGGCCGACCGCTGCATTTGCTCAAACTGGCGATCGCCAAACAAGTACTGGGTTTCTGCAGTCAGCGGGGCATGTAGAGTCACAAAATCGGCTGCTTGCAGCAGGCGATCGAATGAGACAAACTCAACTCCCAAAGTGGCTTCCAACTCGGGACGACGCTGCGGGCTGGTGTAGAGGATGCGCATCTCAAAGCCTCTGGCCCGACGAGCCACCGCTTGACCAATTCGCCCTAAGCCCACGATGCCCAGCGTGGCTCCTGTCAGGGTTGCCCCCAATAGCAAATCGGGTTCCCAGGTTTGCCACTGCCCGGTACGGGTAAAGCGATCGGCTGCAACGACTCGGCGGGCGGCTGCCATGAGTAAGGCCCAGGTAAAATCGGCCGTTGCATCCGTGAGGACATCGGGGGTGTGACCGACGGGAATTCGTCGAGCGGTAGCAGCCGCAATGTCAATATTGTCATAGCCAACGGCTAGCTGACTGATGACTTTCAAAGAGGGGCTGGCTGCGAGCAGGGGGCGATCGATCCGGTCGGTGAGCAAACACAGCAAGCCATCGATCGCTTTGCTTTTTTCTAGCAACACCGCATAGTCCGGGGGGGTTCGTTCTGCCCAAACTTCGACTGAGGCGATTTGCCGCAATGCCTCTAAATCAACGGGCAATTGGCGGGTGACGAATACGGTTAACTGAGCCTGATGGACTGGAGACATAACGGCTACCCCCTGGACTTGAGCTGGCTGACGGCTGACTGAATTCGCGTCAGCGCTTCACGGATATTCTCTAACGAATTGGCGTAGGAGATCCGCAAATAGCCTTGCCCAAATTGGCCAAAGGCTGTCCCTGATAGCAGCGAAACGCCTGCTTCTGCCAGCAGGTAATCTGCCAGCGCGTCGGACGGCAGGGGCAACGACTTGACGTTGGGAAAGGCATAAAAGGCTCCAGCCGGTTTGATACAGTGAATCCCCTCGATCGCATTCAGCCCTGCCACCAGCACATCCCGTCGCTGTTGAAATTCAGCCACCATTTCAGCTACAAAATCCTGTGGGCCTCTCAGCGCTGCCATGCCTGCCACCTGGGTAAACGAACAGGTACAGGAATTGGAGTTAATCATCAAGCGGCTGATCTGTTCCACCAACGGCTGAGGCGCAACGCCATAGCCCAATCGCCAGCCCGTCATGGCATAGGTTTTGGAATGTCCATCTAGCAAGATGGTGCGTTCCCGCATGCCAGGAAACCCAATGATGCTGTGATGCTGACCGTCATAAATCAGGCGCGAGTAGATTTCGTCGGACAGGATGTAAAAATCATGGTGGTGAGCCAAATGGGCGATCGCAGCCAAATCTTCTGGCGTTAACAATCCGCCTGTGGGATTGTGGGGAGAGTTGAGAATTAACAGCCGGGTGCGATCGGAGATGGCATTTACCAAATCCTCTATCCGGAAGCGAAAATCAGCATCTTCTCGCAGCGGTAGCGGTACGGCTTTGCCGCCCACAAAACGAATCACAGATTCATACACCGGAAATCCTGGATCCGGATAAATCACCTGATCTCCGGGATTAATCAGCGCCAACAGCGTGAAGAAAATCACGGGTTTTGCACCAGGCGTCACCACCACCTCGGCCGGCGAAACCGTAATTCCCCGTGTTTGCGAAATCTGCTCTGCCACAGCTTCTCGAAACTCCAACAGTCCAGCGGCAGGACTATAGCCGGTGTATCCTGCCTGCATGGCCTGAAAGGCCGCTTCGCAAATATGCAAGGGCGTAGAAAAATCCGGCTGACCAATTTCCAGGTGAATGATCGATTTACCTTCTGCTTCCAAGGCTTTGGCTTTCGCAAAAACCTCAAATGCCGATTCGGTGCCTAAACGACGCATACGGTCTGCAAATTTCATAGGATTGACCCGGTACGGTGAACAACGGGGGAGACAGGGGCACTGTCCGGGAGGATCCCAGCGGGCTGATGCCTGAGTTCCTGGCTGTAGCGATCGCGTAGCACCCGCCGCATGACTTTATGAGAAGCGGTGCGGGGCAAAGACTCCACTACCACCACCGCATGGATCTTAAACAGGGGGTTGAGCTGCTGCTTCAGCGCCGTCTGAAGCATTGCCTGCAGCGTGGTCTGCAGCGTGGTCTGCCATTGAGGGTTAGACAGAACCTCTGGCAGAACCTCTGGCAGAACAACGGCATAGATCACCAGCTGGCTGGGGCCGCCATCCGGTGGGGCAATGGCAATCGCCGCCGTTTCACAAATTCCCGCCACGGAATTTAAGGTTTGCTCAATTTCCGCCGCACTGACCTTGATCCCGTTCAGGTTCATCGTATCGTCTACCCGGCCGTGCGCTCGGTAATAGCCGTTGGGGAAGCGCTCGATTTGATCACCATGCCGCCGCAGCGGTTGGTGGGTGAGCGGGTGGGACGGCGTCTGGGCGAAGTAGACCTGGTGATGATCGCCATTGATCAGCTCGGTGGACAGTCCGATGGAGGGAGGGACAATCAACGCTTCGCCTTGGGAGGCAGGCTGGTGATCTGTGTCCAGAATCACGATTTCCAACCCTAGCGCAGGCGTAGTAAAAGTGGCAGGACTACAGGGTTGCACCAAGGTTCCCGTGATATAGCCACCGCCAATTTCGGTGCCGCCGCAGTATTCAATCACAGGTTTGTAGCCTGCCAGCGACATCAGAAAGAGCATGTCCTGAGGATTAGAACATTCCCCCGTCGAGCTAAAGGCTTTGATCGCCCGCCAATCCAGTCCGTTCATACAGCCCGTGGTTTTCCAGGTCTTCACCAGACTGGGCACAACTCCCAGCAGATTGACCCGGGCATTCTGGACAAACTCCCCAAAGCTGCGATCGCCAGGGTTGCCATCATACAGGGCGATGGTAGCTCGGTTAATTAAACTGGCATAAATCAGCCAGGGACCCATCATCCAGCCCAGGTTGGTGGGCCAGGCCACCACGTCCCCCGGGTGAATATCCTGGTGCAGATGTCCATCGGTGGCGCATTTGATCGGCGTGGTGTGCGTCCAGGGAATCGCTTTCGGGTCGCCGGTTGTACCTGAAGAAAACAGGATGTTGGTAGGGGCGTCCGGATCGGCAGCAACGGCGGTGAATTGGGCATTGGGGCTCAGAAACTCCTCCCAAGTGCGATCGCCCTGACGCAGCTCTAGGGATAAACCTGCAGGACAGGCAGCCGACCGCAGCACGATCGCCAGAGGCGCTGCCGCCGCCACCACTTTGGCATATAGCGGCAAAACCTGACCTCGCTGCACAAAGTCTTGCGTAAAGATGGCTTTTGCACCCGCAATCCGCAGACGAGTTGCTATTTCAGGAGCAGCAAAACTATCGGCAATTGAAACCACCACGCCCCCCGCCTGGACAATTCCCAAATAAATCGCCACCGAGGTCGCCGTCATCGGCAGGGCAACAGCGATCGCATCTCCAGGCTGAAATCCCAGTGCCACCAGTCCATTAGCCACCCGATGCGTGAGGGACTGGAGGTCGCCATAGGTCCAGCGCGACAGCGGTTTGCCTGCCGCCTGAAAGACAATGGCTGGGGCATTGGCGTCTGCCTGAAAGCAGCTATCGGCAATATTCAACCGCGCTCCGACCAGCCAGTGGGGGGATTCGGACGCTGCGTCCTGGATAATGTCCCGATAAGGTTGCCGAAAGCGAATGCCCAGACGCCGAATCATCTTGTGCCAAAACTCAGCCCGGTTTTGCACCGACCAGGTATGCAGATCGGCATAACAGGGAATCTGCAACTCCCGCATCAAAGCGGCAATTTGAGTAGACTGCATTTGCGCTGCGGAGGGAATCCAGGCGGGAGGCGGAGATAACCCATCTTGATCGGCAAACGTCACCTGATAAAGCAACTGGTGCAGCAGAAACGGATGATCAGGGCTGAGCAACTGGTGGCTCAGGTATTGCCAGCAGTCGATCGCCGGTAGCGCAGCCAGACAGTGATTGATCTGCGGCAGTTGCGCCGTTGCCCAATCGGGTTCAACCCCGCAGTCCACCAGCTGTGACCACGACACTTGCTTGATCCCTTTCACCATAAATCACCTCCTTCCAGGGTCAGGATACTGGAGCTGCTGCAAATAGCGCCAACACGCCAAACACCATGCTGAACCGTTCCCAAAAGATGAAATTCTGGTATGCCTCCAGACTACGTTGCCGCTGGTATCGCCCCAGACCGACGCCCAGGCTCACCAACAGCAGCAGCGCAAATAAGGCAAACGCCAGAGGATGCTGCCAGGGCAGCCGGTAAAGCGCCACAGGCAGCGACACTAACAATCCACCCAGTAAGCTCCAAGCGACCGCCAAGGCTACCCGATCGCCCCAGTGATTGGCCAGCGTCACAATCCCCAGACTGCGATCGCCTGCAGCATCATGCACATCCCAGATGATTTCTTTAGCCAGGGCATAGATAAATAGAAAACAGGCAGGATAGAGCAAAGCGAAGGGGCGATGCGTCACTAAACCGCCCAACAAAATCAGATCGGTGATGATGAACGCTACAATCAGGTTTCCTAAAATGCCGCTATAGCGCAGTAAATGCGAGTAATGCCATAGCAAGCCGCTACTGAACATCACCAGCAGCAGCGGATAGAGTCCTAAAGGAATGGCAGCCACAACAGCACTACTAAACCCGATGACCGCGGCCCACCAGGCTTGCGATCGCGACAGTGCGCCCGAGGGTAACGGTCTTTCAGGGTGATCAATCCGATCTTTCTCGATATCCCAATAGTCATTGATGGCACAAGCCGCCCAGGTCATACAAGCTAAAACGATCGCCGTCAGCAGGTATTGAGAAACTGGCGTAGCAGCCTCCAGCACAAACATCGTGGCACAGCCTGCCGCAGCGGCAATCAGGCCAATCGGCCACCGAAAAAGTTGGGCAAAGGCTCGTATCAAACGAATCGGTTCGGCAGCGTTGGGCGGAGAAGAAAGATCCATAACCAGACCTTGGGTGAAGTCGGGACACAGCGTTCGGCAGGGAAGCCTATCAGTTGGACCAACAGTTGACCAAAAATCATTGACCGCATAGCCTCCACCCCCCCTTGTCCTAATCGGAGTGCGTAGCGCTATAAATCTGATCTAGCCGATCGCGGTTCAGTCCGTCCCAGAAAACGGCGATCGCGTCCAGAATTTCTCGCCCGCCCTGCAGAAACTTGGCGGGGTCAAAGTTGGGCTGAAAATAGACTGCCTCCAGTTCCTCCAGCGTATGTCCGGCATGCTGGGCTTCTACACGGTTATGCCAGGTGAAAAATGCTAAATGCAGGTGGGGATGGCGGATCTGTTTGATCTGGGTCAAACCCGTTTCTAAGGCTTGCCAGAATCCGGCGGCGGCCCAGTTTTCCACCGCAAAGCTGGCTCCTTCAGCGATCGACGGATCATCGCTGCCGTACAGGCGAATTAATTCGTCACAGAAATGTAAGGTGGCTGGTCTGCCGTGCTGGCGCTTGCCAATGTCGGCAAAGGTGAGACCGAGTCCTGCGGCCACGCCCGTCAGCCATTCAAAATGAGCCGCCCGAAACCGGCAGATGCCACCATCCACGGTGCCTGCCGTGCTGACCAGTTCGGGGTCGCCTTCCCGATCTTTTTCCTCCTCAGTTTGCGCTACCGTGCGGCTGGCTTGCCCGGGTGGGCGGTAAATCACACCCAGTTCATTCAGCAAAATTTCTCGGCTGGCCCGCGATTGCTGGAGGCTGGGCGAGTTGATGGTCTTCAACAGCGCTG
>DATNOY010000498.1:0-7732 GCA_036703495.1 Coleofasciculaceae cyanobacterium | reverse complement strand
AGGATGTGGTTCTCAATTTGAGCCAGACTATAGATTTGATGGCCAAAGGGATGCACTTGCTGAAAGAAGAACCTGAAAAAGGCAAACCAGTTGGGGATGCCTAACACCAAGGGGCGAACAGAAGCGATCGGGTAACGCTGTAAAATCTTAGAAATGGTAAATGCGTTGTAGAGATTGATCCAGAGAGCCAACTGCTGACTGCGAGTTAGCTCTGAGCTGAGGTCTAGTTGCTCTAAGCTAGAGAGCCAGTGTGCTAAAGCTTGAGGTTGCTCCTGCTTCCAGGCGCGATAGTTGACTCGACCCTGCTGATCGACATACTGGTGAAGCAAGCTATCCCAAACTGTAAAATCAATCATCAAATTAATCTGAATAATTTGCTGGCAAAGGGTTGTGTGGCAACAGTGTTTTGGTAAGGGCTGCAGCTATGCGGGCAAAATCAGGAACTGAGAGTTCTGCCGAATATGCCGGGACTGCGATAATTGAACCATTCTAAAACTCGGTTCCAGGCCCACCAAGGATCAGGGTCTTTCGCCTGATGTTGGCATGCTTTGCTGCTGAGATACCCCACATGCCCTCCTTGCGCGGTCAACACTAGATCGATCGCCGAATTTTGAGCACAAGCTGCCTGCAAATCGGCAACAATGCTGGGATCAAACATAGGATCATCAGCCGCATAGAGAATTAGCGTGGGTTTCTTCAGCGTAGGCAGCTGGTGAAGTGGGCTGCTGGCCTCATAGTAGGCTGCTACTGAGGAAAACCCGAGTGGCCCAATCACCAGCTCTTGATCGAACGTCCAAATGTTATGGACTCGCTCAATGGCATCTGGATCGATCGCATTTGGATGATATTCATAGATTTGCCAGGCTAATTTTTTCAGCTGCCGGGTAATGGCTTGATCGAGAGATCGTCCTACAAAATGCTGATCCAGATAAGCCAGAGACCGCTCCGATGCGAGGCTGGGACAGATAACAGCTCCACCGGCAATTTCTGCCTCGCTGAATTCTAAATCAGCTCCCCATAGTTCAATGGTCTGGGCTGCCTTGACTGCCCAGAGGGCAAGCTGTCCTCCTAGAGAATACCCGGTAAACCAAAAGGGGGCTGGGCAACCTAGCGTTTTTGCTTGGGCTGCAATCCGGACAAAGTCTTCTCCTTCATACAGTCCATCCGATGTCAAAGTGGGAGATAATTCAGCCGTTTTACCATGGGCCCGCCAATCGAAAAGGGCGATCGCATAGCCTTGGGCAAATGCTTTGCGTCCTAGCAGTTTTAGGAACCATTGGTTTTCTAAATCCCCTGTAATGCCGTAGGTGGCGACAATAGTGCCCCGAGGATTTTCAGGAATTGCCACCTGACCAAAGATCGGCACTTTCCCTGCGCCTATAAAAATCTGAGGTTGATAAATTGGCTCTGGCGCAGCAATATAGCTTTCCCAGTTGCGGCTCATGTTGAGCGCGGTGTAAAGCGTCATGGCTAGCCCATTTTGCAGGCTCCAGGGTGGGCTATATGAAAACTGATTCATGGAAGATTGGCAGATGAGGATCGACAAAGCGGGGTCGTGAGTTTACATCCCTTAATACATCCTAGAAGAAAATTTGCGATCGTTCCCCGCGGCTGAACAGCGGCGTGGCTTGGTATATTCCCGCGCTGAAGCTTCTCTGAGGAAGTTCCCATAACACTCTGGAAGTTGATTTGTTCGTGATCTAGGGGGATGGGATGGGTAATAATTCACGTAGTATTGCCCTGCGGTGGGTTACTTGAATACTGCTTGAAACTCCTCCCATCATTCATCACAAAATATGCGCGTTCCCTATCTTCCCCTGCATGAACAAGGACTTCTTTGCTCACGCATTGTGCTTGGAGTCTGGCGATTGGCAGAATGGCAGATGACAACCCAGGACATTCGCAACCTGATTGATACCTGCTTGGAATTAGGAATTACGACGATTGACCATGCCGATGTCTATGGCAACTACACTTGCGAAGGTCTGTTTGGCGCAGCCCTCCGAGAAGCACCTAAGCTGCGCGACAGCCTCCAGTTGATTAGCAAGTGTGGGATTAAATTAGTGTCTGCCAATCGCCCGACTCATGCGATCAAACATTACGATACGAGCCGGGCTCACATTCTCGCTTCAGTGGATCACTCTCTGCGGCAGTTGCAAACCGATTATCTGGATTTACTCTTGATTCATCGCCCTGATCCTTTGATGGATGCTGATGAAACAGCCGATGCTTTAACGACCCTCGTGCAACTGGGCAAGGTAAAACATGTGGGTGTATCCAACTTTATGCCCAGCCAATTTGAGCTGTTGTCCTCTCGCCTCAACTTTCCGTTAGTCACCAATCAGCTAGAAATTTCGGTTATGCATCTGGATGCTTTTCTAGATGGCACGCTGGATCAGTGCCAGCGCCTGCGCATTGCTCCGATGGCTTGGTCGCCTTTGGGTGGGGGTGAACTGTTTCGCGGGGACAGCCCGCAGGCAAAACGGCTGCAAAGAGGATTAACCGTCATCGGAAAACAGTTGGGTGGCGTAACGCCGGATCAAGTGGCACTGGCTTGGCTCCTGTCGCACCCAGCCAACATTATTCCGATTTTGGGAACCGGAAAGGTCGATCGAATTCGGGCAGCGGCCGCAGCGAGTGCGGTGAAATTGACGAGAGAGCAATGGTTTGCCCTTTGGCGGGCCTCAACGGGCGCTGAGGTTGCTTGAGGATATTCAGATACAGGGTATTCAGGCAGGATTAAGTGGATGAACGGTGTTCTCGACTCAGCAACGCGACACTCAAAGTTACTACCCCAACTCCCAAAAGTTGCACCCCGTTCAGGGTTTCCTGAATTGTGAACCAGGCGAGCAGGACGGTGAGGGCAGGGTTGCTGGCTCCGATCATGGAGGCAGAGGTTGCCCCAATTAGGCGGATGCCAAAGTTGTTCATCAAGTGTCCGGCAAAGGTAACGATCGCCGATAGTAGCCCGCCGATCCAAAGCGGTAGCCAAAGCAGCTGATGATGATCCTGCCAGAATAGGAGACTGGCGGCCGATAAGAGGAGCGTGGTGGCAAAACTCAGCCAGGTGAAGGGGACTGGATGCAGCCGCTCAAAACTTTTTTGGGCAACGACCGTATAGAGGGCATAGGTGATGCCCGAAGCAATGCCCGTGGTAATGCCAATCCATTGGCTGCTGCTGACTGTGCTGACATGCGGAATGGTGAGCGTACTGCCCAGGAATACCAGACCCATGACGCTCCATCGCAATAAGGTGGGGCGATCGCCAAACCATCGCCAGGAAAACAATGCTGTGAAAACAGGATAGGTGAAGAACAGAGTCAGGGCGATGCCGGTAGAAATCATGCCAATGGAAATGTAGAGCAGTGCCAGATAGAGAAACATCAGCACACCACATCCAATGGATTGCAGCAGCAGGGGGCGTTGCTCTAGATGCCGCAGTTGTCCAATTTCTTTCCAGGTGGCGGGGTAGAGCTTGGGTGCCAGGCATGCCATTAGGGGAACGACTAACAGCATCCGCATAAACATCAGCAGAAAGGAGTTTTGTAGGGTAGGCGCGACGAATCCCCCCATCTGAAACAATCCAAACATCGTCTGTTCATGAAACAGAATACGGACGATGACATTTTGGAAACAAAAGAAAAAAGAAGACAGCAGGACGATGAGAAAACCAACCACAGGTATAAGTCATGATGAGGGATAGCCTGATCATACCCAGCGGTTTCTCAATGGGTTGTTCAGGCATAGGTGGGGCGATAGGCTGTTTAAGGCAGATAGGCTGTTCAGGGCAGATCCGCCGCTGCCTTCACCGAGATCCGAGTTCTGAAAGCTTGACGATAAACCTGTCCCCCATCACAGAAATGCGATCGCCTTCCACCAGCTTGCGGCCGCGTCGGGTTTCCAGTTTGCCATTGACTTTAACTTCGCCACTTTGAATCAGGAGTTTTGCTTCGCCGCCCGTCTGGACTGCGCCTGCCCACTTTAAATACTGATCGAGTTTAATTGAGCTGGTTTGAGACGTGTCTGCGGAAGGATCTTGAGGCGTGTTTTGCGAAGCGGTTTGCGAAGGATTGTCTGAATTGTCTGGCGTAGTCATAAAGCCACTGAAGCGTAGGTATTAGAATCTTTAAGGCGTGACTATTCATCATATCCCACTGGCCTCATGACCTACTGCCTCGGCATCATCACCCGCCATGGATTGTTTCTTGCAGCAGACTCGCGTACTAATGCTGGGGTAGATTACATTTCTACCTATCAGAAACTATTCGACTTTTCTGAGCCGGGACAGCGCGTGATTCTACTCGCGACTTCTGGTAATTTGTCGATTACTCAGGCGGTATTGAATGCTTTGAATCAAGACCTGAAGCTCAAGGAAGGGGAAAATCTTCACACCTTGGCAACGCTTTACGATACTGCCCAGTATGTAGGCAGCAAAATTCGGCAGATTCAAAGTCAAGAGCGTCCCTGGCTAGAAAAAGATCGAATTGACTACCACTGTACTTTTTTGCTGGGGGGGCAAGTTCAGGGCGAGGCCCCAGGGCTATTTATGATCTACAGTCAGGGCAATTTTATTCAAGCCACACCCGAAACGCCGTTTTTGCAAATTGGTGAAACCAAGTACGGTAAACCGATTCTCGATCGCACCCTCACCTATGACACGTCGTTAGAAGAGGCAGCCAAATGTGGGCTGCTGTCGATTGACTCCACCATGAAATCTAATATTTCAGTTGGGCCACCGATCGATCTGGTCATGTATGAAACCGATAGCTTCTTGCTGCGACATCAGCTAAAGCTACGATTGGGTGATCCATATCTGGCCAAAATGCGTCAGCTTTGGGAAATTTCTCTACGACAAGCCTTTGAGCGGATGCCCAACATTGAATGGGAGCAGCTGGAAGCCCCAGCCCCAGCGGACGATCTGTTGACCGATTAGCCTGCAATCTGGATCCACAGCTCATAGGTCATCTCAGCATTTGCGCCGCCCGTCTTCAGGTGTCCACTGACGGGTGCTGTATCTGAGGCTAAAGCACTGGATACTAGGGCAATATGGCGATCGCTCACTACTAGCCCATGGGTTGGATCATACCCGCGCCATCCGGCTCCTGGTAGGTAGGCTTCTGCCCAGGCATGCAGGTGGCGATCGGTGCTATCGGGATCACCCTCCTGGTAGCCACTGACGAATCGTGCTGCAATGCCAACCGCTCGGCACACTTCAACGAACAGCACCGCATAGTCTCGGCAGGATCCTTGCTGGGTTCGCCAGGTCACACCGGGCGGCAAGGGTGAGCCGGTTTCTCGGAGCAGATAGCGACAGCGGGTATAAATCCGCTGATTCAGAACAGTTAGAAAGGATGTGGTGTTGCCATGGGTTTCCTGCCAGATCTCTTGCGCCAGCATCATGGCTTCTGGATCGATCGCCCCGGTTGGCGGAGAGAATTGTCCGCTCAGGTAGGGTTGCAGGCGGCTGAGAAGGGAACTGGGGTAGTCCATGGGCAGGCTGACCGCCCAGGGTTCCAGCAGATAAACAAAAGGATTGGTACAGAGCGTTTCCACGTTGGAAACAGCTTTTAGAGTGAACTGAGAAATAGGCTGATCATCAAACCAGGCTTTGATTAGGGAATTTCCGTCCAGATCAACATTTTCGGAGAGCTGTTTGGGCTGTGGCTCTAGTTCTAGGGAGAACTGATGGAGTTTTTGCTGTCCATTGCAGCGGGGGCGCAGCCGCAGGGTGTGGGGAGCCAGAGTGACGGGGCGATCGTAATGATAGGTGGTGGTGTGGGTGATTTGGTAGCGCACGGAGGTGGGGGATAGGGAATGGGGGCAGTCAGACCAGTAAGCAGGCTCGGAGGGATTAGCGATGCCATCAATCACGGATGGTAGAAGAAGGCGGCTCCAATGACAAAATAGGTTGCTAGCAGCAGAGTGCCTTCCAGCCAGTTCGATTGCCCATCTGAACTGACCGAGTTAGCGATCAGCACGGCAACGGCGACGGCGACTAGCTCAAAAGGATTGAAGTTCAAATCCATGGGCTGACCTAGAAAATAGCCAGAAATGACTAAAACAGGCGCGACAAACAGGGCAATCTGCAGGCTGGATCCCATAGCCACTGAGACTGACAGATCCATTTTGTTTTTGGTGGCTACTACCACTGCCGTCGCGTGTTCGGCGGCGTTGCCAATAATTGGCAGCAGCACAATGCCAGTAAACAGCTCGGTGAGTCCCAAGACATGAGTGGCTTCTTCGAGCGTGCCAACCAACAGCTCTGATTCAATCCCGACTAGAACTGTGACGCCGAGCAGTACGCCAATCCACAGCTTCAGGTTAGGTGTTTTGCCTTCCTTGGTGAAGCCACCTTCTGCTTCCTCAGCGACTCCTACATCGTAAAGGTAGCTGTGGGTCTTCATGGAGAAAAAGAGGGTCAGCAGGTAGACGATGATCAGGGCGATCGCTACTACAATGGAGAGCTTTTGCAAGGTGGACTGATCAATGCCGCTGGAGGTGTAGTTGACGGCAGTCGGCATCAGCATTGCCACTACAGCGAGGTTCATGGAAGAGGCATTGATCCGGGCCACAGTGGATTGAAATTCCTGCTCTTTGTAGCGCAGTCCGCCGAGCAGCATGGAGAACCCCATGACTAGCAGTAAGTTGCCGATGACAGATCCCGTTAAGCTGGCTTTAACCACATCCACCAACCCTGCATTCAGGGCAACCAGCGCAATAATCAATTCTGTGGCGTTGCCAAACGTGGCGTTGAGCAACCCTCCTAGAGATGGTCCAACCACAATGGCAATTTCTTCGGTGGCGGTTCCCATCCAGGCAGCCAGGGGTAAGACAGCTAGACAGGCGGTAATAAACACGGTCAGCGCTCCCCAGTGCAGCAGATGGGCTGCGATCGACAAGGGAACGAAGATCAATAAGACGGCAAAAATGGAATCTTTGAGAGAAATATCTTTCAAGTTCATTGAGCTAGTCAAGTGGGTGGTATTTCAAATGTGTTGTTTATTGTTTGGCCCGGAGCGCCCCTTGCCAAACAATAAACAACAAGTCTAGAACCTGACCAAGTGGATGGTTCTAGATTAGGCTAACCCAGCTACGCCGGGTGAAAGTAGAAGGCTGCCCCCAAGATGATGTAGGTGGCTAGCAGTAGCGTGCCCTCTAGCCAGTTCGATCGCCCATCCAAACTGATCAAATTGGCCACCGCCACCGCGATGACTACAGCGATCACCTCAAACAAATTGAAGTTCAAATCCATCGGCTGTCCGATCGCCTGTCCCACCAGCACCAGCAGCGGTGCCACTAGCAAGGCCACCAGCAGGCTAGACCCCATTGCTACCGAAACTGATAGATCCATGTTGTTTTTCATGGCCACCGTCACGGCGGTAACATACTCGGCTGCACCTCCTACTAAGGGCAGCAAAATCACCCCGGTAAACAGCGGCGTTAATCCCAGACCGGCAGTGGCTTCTTCGACAGCTCCCACAAAAATCTCTGACTCAAACGCTACGCCAAGCGTAGCAATCAGCAAAACGCCAATCCATAGCCATAGGTTCGGCTTGGCTACGTGGGTGTTGGCACTGCCCTCTTCTAGTTCCACCACACCCACTTCATAGAGGTAGCTGTGGGTTTTCAGCGAAAATAGCAGGGTCATGAAGTACACGGCAATCAGGACGATCGCGACTGTGGTAGATAGGTGACTGATGGCCGATGGCTCCACCACATTGGAGGTTGAAAT
>DATNOY010000497.1:0-4367 GCA_036703495.1 Coleofasciculaceae cyanobacterium | reverse complement strand
AAAAGTTGCTAATCAGCGCAAAGACTTTCACTACAAGACAGCCAAAAAGCTGCTCAACCCAGGAAAGAATATTGGGCATGAAGCGCTCAATATCAAGGGCATTGCCAGAACTCGCATGGCAAAGTCTACTCATGATGCCGGATGGGGTCAATTCCTCTCAATTCTCTCAGTCAAAGCTGTAAATGCTGGATTGATGACAATTGCTGTGAATCCCAACGGTACAACCCAAAACTGCTCTGGCTGTGGTCAGAAGGTTCCTAAAACCATCCAGGATAGATGGCATTCTTGCCCTCATTGTGGATTGGAGCTAGACCGTGACCACAACGCAGCAATCAACATCAAAAATAGAGCGGTGGGTCATCCCGTCAATAAAGCTCAGGAAACGCCCGATGGGATACCAGGGGTCACTGAGAAGCCCGCGCTCTATGCGAATGCATGAGCGTCGGGAGTATGTCACGGCGAAGCTCGATGGATCAAACGATATAGATAAGAAATTTTCAAATCCTAATTTTGCTCTAGATGGAAGGCTGACCAGTAAGCTAGAAAGAGATGGTTCTTCACGTTTAGTTACAGTTCAGTCACACTCGTTAGTATTTGGCATGAGCAGCGTTATCACAATTCAAGATGCAGAGTTTGCGACGGAAGTGCTAAACGCTTCCCAGCCCGTACTTGTCTATTTCTGGGCGTCCTGGTGTGGGCCTTGTCGGCTAATGTCTCCCGCGATTGAGTGGGCAGCGTCTCAGTATAGCGATCGCCTGAAAATTGTCAAAATGGAAGTTGATCCGAATCCTGAAGCAGTCGCTAAATATCAGGTTGAGGGGGTTCCGGCCCTGCGCTTTTTCCGAAATGGAGAGTTGGTTGAGGCCACTGAAGGCGCAATCAATAAGCAAAAGCTAGAGGGGGTTCTGAACGCTTATCTAGCCGCTACTCCTGGATGAGGACACAATGACCGACTGGATTGAGTCCCTAAAACAAGCCTATGTTCAGCGCTTAAGGACTCATTACCTCGAACAATATCAAGCCTATTGCCAAGAACAGGAGTCGGGCGATCGCTATGACTTGGGCAGCGAAAATCTGATCCCCGAAGCAGCGATCGGTACGCTGCCCCAGTCCGTGCAGTCGCTCTGGCAAGCGGCGCTTGACAAAGGCGACAGCTACTATCCCAAGGTTTATAGGCTAGCGATCGAGGGACAGGATACCTATGCTGTGCGCGTCACAACGGATGGCGATGATGGTTGGCTGACGATATTTGATCCTCAAGGACGGCTTTTAGCCTCTGCCCAAACCTACATTGAAGTAGTCGTTTGGGCAGAAACTCAAAGCCTGCTGCCTGGGCAACCCAGTGAAATTTTGAGAGCTGTCCCCGGTTTTGAGACAGCTCAATCGCAAACTTTGTGGGGCAGACCTTTAGACGAACTTGAGGCAGAACAGCCCCCTGTTGAACAAGCAACGGCAGAACAGCCCACAACAAGGTCGAGCAAAACTGAGCCAGGCAAAACTGAGTCAGGCAAAACTGAGCCGATCGCACCGGACAACGAAACGCCGGAGATCACTCCGCCTCAGACACCCTAGCGGGTTACTCTGCACCGGACTGCTACGGGGCTTGCCAAACAAATCTAGAATCGTAGAATCGTTTCCAGGATCTTAAAATGTGCCCCAGTTTTCAGCTTGCTGATCGTCTGCAGCCGCTGCGATCGAATGTGTTCGCCGATATGGATCAGGCAAAAGCCAGAGCCAGAGCCACCGGGCTAGAAATTATTGATCTGTCGCTGGGGTCGTCTGATTTACCAACGCCTGCCCATATCCTGGAAGCGATCGCTCAATCCCTTCCAGACCCCAGCACCCACGGATACCTGCTGTTTCATGGAACACAGACATTCCGGCAGGCGGCTGCCCAGTGGTATGAGCAGAAATTTGGCATCGCGGTAGACCCCGAAACAGAAGTGCTGCCGCTGATTGGCTCCCAAGAAGGAACAGGACATCTTCCCCTGGCCGTTTTGAATGCGGGCGATTTTGCCCTGCTGCAAGACCCTGGCTACCCTTCGCATGCGGGCGGTGTTTATCTGGCAGGCGGACAAATTTACCCAATGCCTTTACTGGCAGAAAACGGTTTTCTACCCGTCTTTGGCAACATTCCGGATGCAGTGCTGGCGCAAACTCGGATGATGGTTTTGAGCTATCCCCACAACCCGACAACCGCTACCGCCTCCCTGGCATTTTTTGAAGAGGCTGTGGCTTTTTGTCAGCAGCACCATTTAGTGTTGGTTCATGATTTTCCCTATCCCGACCTGGTATTTGAGGGGGAAGCCCCCCCTTCTGTTCTGCAAGCCGATCCGGATAAAACTGTGTCAATCGAGTTTTTCACCCTGTCCAAGTCTTACAACATGGGCGGCTTTCGAGTTGGCTATGCGATCGGCAACCCTGACCTGATCCTTGCCTTGCGTCAGGTCAAGGCTGCCATTGATTTCAATCAATATCGCGGCATTTTGAATGGGGCGATCGCAGCCCTCAGCGGCTCTCAAGCCAGTGTGATCTTAGCCAGAAACACCTTTCGCCAACGCCGCGATGCCTTTATTCAAGCGCTACACCAAATTGGCTGGCAAGTGCCTACTCCGGCTGCGACGATGTATATCTGGGCAAAGCTGCCGGATATTTGGGCCAAAGACTCGATCGCCTTCTGCCAGCAGCTAGTAGAAAAAACAGGCGTAGCGGCGTCTCCGGGCGCTGGGTTTGGTAAATCTGGAGAAGGCTATGTCCGGTTTGCCCTAGTTCATGAGCCGCCCGTGCTAGAAACAGCCGTGCGCCGAATGGCACAGATTTTCCAGGGGTAGCAGGCTTCAGGCAATTCACCTGTTTCCTGGACTGCTCACCACCATAGCTCGTTCAAAAACTGTCCCCATTGCGTGTTGGACACAAAGCTAGAGGTACTGCTGTTGTAGCTGAAATCGGGAGCCATACCTCGATCAGAGAAGTAGAGGGATAAGCCGGTACTGCGACCTGGAGCCGCCGAGTAGTTTTGTAGGATGGCGCTGCTATAAGCATCTAGCACTGCCTGAGCCGCCGTCCGTAAGACTGTAGAGACTCCTAAGCTACTAGCAAAGCCGGTAAACAGCTTACCCACATCACAGAAATTAGTGGCATCAACTCCATCTTCAGCTCCAAAGTCATTGGCATAGCGATCGCGCCAGGCATCCAACTGATTCAAATCCTGACTCGTCGCAACGCCACTCATCAGCGTGGTTGCAAAATTGCTAATGGCATTCGTCAGGCTGCCCGCATTGCTGCTTCGCAGCGCCAGGAGATTGGTAGCCGATAGGGTTTCATTACCAGTCGGATAGGTTTGGGCATAGCGTCCCACAATCGAATTCCCGAGCTGAACGGCGTTCATCTGAGGATTGGCCTTTAAATCTTTCAAGATGGGCGTATAGTTCCAGCCTTCCCCAGGTTCTAGCTCTTGAGAACCGACAAACACAGACGCATGATCACAAATCTGGTAAGCAAATTCTGTAGTTCCCATCAAGCAAGCATCTGTGCCGACTAAATCCACCGGAGTAGGCAATCCACTCAACACTTGATTCAATTCACCACCGCTAATGCCATTGTTCGTAACATCGTCATAAGAAACATTGAATCCATCCCCATGTCCCCACATAACCAAAGCATAGTGTTTGGCTCTATAGGTACTCGTACTCCAATTGACAAAGTTCTTTAAAATAAGGGTACTCCCCATATTCGCTTCGCCAATGCTGGTACCCCAGTTGGCGTTTGGCGCGTTGCCAGGCCGTACTAAGCCTCGCCGAGTATCGGTCCAGTTGCCATAGGCAGAACTTTCACCCGCCGTGCGATCGAGCTGCACCACAATATTGACTTTGCTATCTGAACCTGCTGCCGCCAGTTCCAAAAAATCCTGAAGCGCATAGCTCTCCAGGGTATTACCCGCCATGTACACCATCACCGTCCACTCGGCTGGGGAACTTGAGTTTTGTCTGGATTTGCGCCAGCGGATCTGCTTGCTCCGCAGCTTGCCAGAATTCACTTTACGCTGCGTTCCAGAGCGAGTGGAGGAATTGCTAAGGCGATCGCCTTTGGCTTCTGTCGGTTCTACCGTTGGAGCATTGGTTGAGGCATTGGTTGAAACCTTGGTAGAGACCTTGGTAGATAAACCTGTAGATAAACCGCTGGATGAAGCCCGCAATCGCCAGCCCCCGAGAGGCAGACTATCCCTACGAGAGATAGAAGGTTGGAGCGACCGCAGGCTAGAAGGGCGAGAACCCAAGGTTGACTTGGAAGCATCTGTTAAAGAATAGGATGAGTTCGGCAGCCGTTGCGTATTCATGCCAAAATGCCTCAAACAACTTCCAAAGTCT
>DATNOY010000496.1:0-2118 GCA_036703495.1 Coleofasciculaceae cyanobacterium | reverse complement strand
GCGGCTGCAGGCGGAGAGATTCCAGCGGTAGCCTTGACGGCCTATAACACCGATGAGGATCGCCAAAAAACTCGTCTGGCAGGGTTTCAGATGCATATGGCGAAACCTATAGAGCCGGTTCAGCTGACAAGGGTAGTTGCTAATGTGGCGCGGCAGCTTTCCTGATTGTTCTAGCGGATTGTTGCAGCGGATTGGTCCAGCAGGCGAACCTTGGCAACCTGATCTTTCACAAAATTTCTCCCTCACATCACAAAATTTCTCCCTCACATTACAAAACTTCTCCCTCACAATAGGCCTGCAGTAAATCAATGCAGTGAGCGATCGCCCCCAGATGCGCAATCTCGTAGCCATGGGTATTGTGCGTTGGGAAGCTGAGGCAAGCCGCGCGGGAGACATGCCCAAACTTCATGGCGATCGAGCCATCGCTGCCAAAGCCGCTAATTGCCGCCAGCTGTAGCGGAATAAATTTCAGCGAAGCCGTCTGCCGCAGCTTGCGGTTCAGGTCTTCATCATAAAGTCCGTAGCCATCTTGCGACAGCAGCACCGGCGTTACCCCTTCCTGAATCGGGTACTCTGGCGAAAGCGGACAAATTTCTAAGGCAATCAGCGCTTCCAAATGCTGACGCTGGGTAAAGTACATCGCCCCGATCGCCCCTACCTCTTCTTTAGCAGAAGCCACCAGATAGACATCCACCGTTGGCTGCTTCAAGGTTTCTGCCAGCGCTAGCAAAATGGCGATCGAGGCTTTGTTATCCAGCGTATAGCTAGCAATGTAATCCTTCATCCGAAATGGAGCCTTGCGGTGTTTGCCCACCACCATGCGGGTTCCCGGTCGCACCCCGGCTGCCTCCAGCTCTTCGGGCGTACATTTGGTTTCAATCCAGGCATCCTCCCAGGTCAGCGGTTTGTCTTCCTGCAACGCCTTTTGCGGCGACTCATGCGACACATGACGAGAGCCAAAGCTGAGAATGCCGCTGATGGTTTGACAATCGCCCAGCAGATCCACCACACCTTCTCCATATACCCAGGGAAAGGCACCGCCCAGCTTCCGCACCTCCACGCGGCCGCCCTCACCCAACCGCTTCACAATGCCGCCAATCTCATCTTTGTGAGCGGTGATGGCAATGGAGCGGCTAGCGTCTGCTCCCGGAATTTTGGCGATCGCATTGCCGGCCGCATCCAGCCAGGCCGGAATGCCCAAGGCCGCAAACTGACTCAAAATGTACTGGTCAACTTCTGACTCAACCCCACTAGGAGAGTGGCAAAGCACTAATTCAGTAATGGTCTGAAACAAGCGATCGTAGTTCTGGAGGGGCATAAATTACACACAGCAGCAAATAGAAATAAGGCAGTTACAGAAGCTATAGCAGTCCTGATCCAGAAGAGGCGGGGTGGCGGGAGAAACCTGGCTGGAGACTGCGCCCCCCACTCGTCCTAACCTGAGTGCATAGCACTATACAGCTGCACAACCGAGAGGATCACCTGACCCTGATTATCGTCCAGATGCGTATCAAAGCAAAAAGCACAAAGCGTAGCTGCTGTTTTAACTTCCCGCGTCAGCATGTCATCGTAACCCTTTAAAGAAGACCCAGATGCTTCTACTTCAACATGGGCCTCGTCCTCAATCGATCGCAGAAAAACCAGCAGGGAGCTATGACTCCAGCAATATTTGAGAATACCTAAACCTTTGAGAATATCTAAACGCTTGAGAGTACCTAAACCCCAAGGGCTTGATTGTAGGGCGATCGCCTCTCAATTGCTATTAATAGCTAGATGAAGTCTCAGGTTTTTTGCCAATATTGCAGCAAAACTTCAAATAGGTATCAATCGACTTATGAAATTCTTGTTGAGCTCGCTCCAGCGTTTCCGCTTCAAAAATAACAATATCTTTGATATCTAACACACGACCTTGAAAGATGTGAGTGACATCATCTTGCATAATTTCTGCTACATAGCCTTTATATTCAGCCATATCTCTAGGCAGCATAATATGGAGCTTCCAGGCATTTTAGAACAAGAGAAATCTAGTAAAAACCAGATTTAGTTTAACGTTATAAGAACAGCGAACTCACGTATTAAACTAGAGCCTGAATTGTAGTCTAAGTATTCCCATACCCT
>DATNOY010000495.1:0-3634 GCA_036703495.1 Coleofasciculaceae cyanobacterium | reverse complement strand
TGGCAGCACAAGCCATCGAACGCGAGGATCGTCCAGCCTCCCCAGAAGACTCCGCCTCAGGCTTCATCACCTTTCAGGTGTCTGATACAGGTATCGGTATGACGCCCGAACAAACCGAGAAGCTGTTCAAACCCTTCACCCAAGCCGACGCTTCCACTACTCGAAAATATGGCGGCACAGGGTTGGGATTGGCCATTACCCGCAAGCTCTGCGAAAGAATGGGAGGGACAGTCAGCGTTGCAAGTGCAATTAATCAAGGCTCAACGTTTACCCTATGTTTACCCTTGCTCATGTTGGAGCCTGGAACGGGAACTTCCTGCGAGGAGCGATCGTCTACCCAGGCCTAGTTAGGATTTAGGACTGGGGGGTTACGGTTCTCCCTTCTGGCGTCAGATGAGGACATCCGGACTAGACAATTGAGTATCAAGTGGGCGAAAGCCATTCATTCGGAGGGATCGATTATGTCACAACCTATGGCGCACCAGGAACACATTCAACTGAATCAGGGCAATGTTTATGGTAAATCTCAAAGCAAGCTGAGAGTCGTGCTGGCGCTGCTGGTCAGCATTGGCTCGCTGCTGCCTAGTGGAGCAGCCTTAGCCCAAACCTCAGCCCAAACCTCAGCCCCCTCAAACTCGGGTTCCACCGTTCCTAACGATGTTCGGTTTAGCTGCGAGGTGAACAATGGGGAATACACCGTGATGTATCGCCCTCAAAGCCAGCCGGGGCAAAGCTATCCTTGGGCAAAACCAGGCGAACTGGGCGGTGGCTGGACGCCCGAACGGCGCTGCGCCGAAATCAGCCGACGGCTGGAGTTCTACCGTCCTGATGGCTTGCTCGAAATGCAGACAGCTGTTGAAAACGGATACAACACCGTTTGTGTCACGACTGAGAAAATCCCGTCTTGCCGGATCGTCTTGACAGTTCCTCCCGGACAAGATCCAACCTCAACGCGCGATCGCGTCTTCTCCAACCTGACCGTTGCCGACAGCGGGCAACAAACGGGAGCAGTCAACACCTTTACAGGCAGCAACAGCGGCGGCTTACTCAACCAAATTGGTCAGGCGATCGGCATTGATTTATCTGGACTATCCGGTCGGCATCATCGCAGCAGCAGCAGCGGCGACGGTATTAATCTGCGCCCCTTCTTAGATAGAGCAGATGGCGGCACAGGCGAGCGGTTGCGGTAAAAAACCAAAAGGCAGATTCCCAGACGAGGGAGAGTACAACGCTTCAGGTGTTGCTCTCCCTCACGGTTATATTTCCCTCATGATTCTATTAAAGATGGGGTGATCTATATAAAGGGCTTCTAAACATGGTACTATCCCTCTTGCTTCGCCAATGATCAGAACTATGGTGGTGACAACTCAGAAGTGTTTCACAGATCTGCTGTTGATTTTTTGAAAGCTCAGCAGCCTGTTTAGAGCATCCCCTGACATCTCCTATAGTTAGGACTATCGTAGACAGCCTTCCTTCTGCGCAGAAACTTCCATGCAACCACAGCATTTTCTCCACCGAACCAAAATTGTCGCCACGATCGGTCCTGCCACGAGCCAACCTGAAGTGCTGCGAGAGCTAATTGAGGCGGGAGCTACCACGCTGCGTCTCAACTTCTCCCATGGAACTCACGATGACCACCAGCGCAGTATCCGGCTGATTCGGCAAATTTCGTTTGAACTCAATCAGCCAGTCGGTATTTTACAAGATCTTCAAGGTCCCAAAATTCGGCTAGGCCGGTTTAAAGATGGCCCGATTACTTTACAAAAGGGCGATCGCTTCATCCTCACCAGCCACCAGGTTCCGGGCACCCAAGAAATTAGCTCTGTTACCTACGAGCCGCTGACCGATGAGGTTCCGTCAGGTTCCGTCATTATGTTGGATGACGGTCGGGTAGAGATGTTAGTAGAAAAAGTAGACAAAGTTACCCGAGAACTGCACTGCAAAGTGACAGTGGGCGGGGTGTTGTCCAATAACAAAGGGGTCAACTTTCCAGGGGTTTATCTTTCTATCCGGGCTTTAACGGACAAAGACAGAGAAGACCTGATGTTTGGTCTAGATCAGGGCGTAGATTGGGTGGCACTCAGCTTTGTCCGCAATCCTCAAGATGTTCTAGAAATCAAAGAGCTAATTGCCAGCGCTGGTAAAAGCGTGCCGGTAATCGCCAAAATCGAGAAGCATGAGGCGATCGAGCAAATGGAGGCGGTGCTGTCGTTATGCGATGGCGTTATGGTAGCCCGAGGCGATTTGGGGGTAGAACTGCCCGCAGAAGATGTGCCCGTTTTGCAAAAGCGGCTGATTAAGACGGCCAATCGTCTGGGGATTCCCGTCATCACCGCCACGCAAATGCTCGACAGCATGGTCAATAGCCCCCGCCCCACCCGAGCCGAGATCTCGGATGTGGCCAACGCGATTCTGGATGGCACAGATGCAGTCATGCTGTCTAATGAAACGGCGGTTGGCAAATTCCCTGTGCAAGCTGTAGAAACGATGGCGCGGATCGCCATGCGGATCGAGCAGGAACAGCAGTCTCGCAACCCTGAAGATATTCCAGGGCGATCGATTCCCAATGCCATTAGTCAAGCCGTGGGACGCATTGCCGAACAGCTCAACGCCTCTGCTATCATGACCCTGACCAAAACGGGGGCCACTGCTCGCAATGTTTCCAAGTTCCGTCCCAATAAGCCAGTTTTGGCGATTACTCCCCATGTTGATGTGGCCAGGCAACTTCAGCTCGTTTGGGGGGTGCGGCCGCTGCTGGTGCTCAATTTGCCTTCCACAGGTCAGACTTTCCAGGCTGCTATGAATGTGGCTCAAGAGAAAGGGTTGCTCCAGCAGGGAGACTTGGTAGTCATGACTGCTGGCACCCTGCAGGGAGTGGCAGGCTCTACCGACTTAATTAAAGTCGATGTTGTGACAGCAGTATTGGGCAAAGGGATTGGCATTGGGCAAGGCTCAGTTAGTGGCCGCGCTCGGGTCACGCGCAATAGCCGGGAGTTAGGAAATTTCAACCCTGGCGAAATCTTGGTTGTCTCCAAAACCAGCGCTGACTACGTGGAAGCGATTAAAAAAGCATCGGGCGTGGTGACTGAAGAAGATAGTTTGACAAGCCATGCGGCGGTCATTGGATTACGGCTAGGGGTGCCTGTAATTGTTGGCGTCAAAGATGCTACAGAGCTGATCCGTGACGGTGCTATCTTAACGCTGGATATGCAGCGCGGCTTGGTTTACTCAGGCACCATGGCGACCGCGCAGGCAGATTCTGCCTTGATGGTTTAGCGAATCCCCTATATTGTTTGAAAGCGGGAAACCTGTCATGATCTAATCTATGATCAGTTTTTTGCTTGCCCTATTTCTCACACTTTTAGCTTGGATCGGCGCGCCTCTGCCCGTCCAAGCTCAGTCCTATCTGTATGATTTGACGGGTTCCGCACAGTCTGCTGCGCCATCGTCTCTAGAAGCATTACGAGCTAAAGCTTTCGAAGCCACCAATACGGGTGATTTTGCGACCGCTGAAACTTACTGGACCCAGTTGTTGGAACAGTTGCCTGAAGAACCGGCAATTTGGAGCAATCGCGGCAATGCCAGAGTTAGCCAAAACAAACTAGAGCTGGCCATTGCAGATTATGATCGGGCG
>DATNOY010000494.1:0-3383 GCA_036703495.1 Coleofasciculaceae cyanobacterium | reverse complement strand
TGGCGTGCAGCAGATACAGAGGCGTTAGCTTAGAATAAGTGTAAGATAATGTAAAATTTCGTAACTTACCGCAAGAGTCAGTCTATCCATGACCTCAGCCATTTCGCTCTTCTCCCCGGTTGAAGCAGATTTGCATCTCCTTGCAGAGAATCTGAAGCAGTTGGTGGGTGCCAGACATCCGATTCTCTATGCCGCAGCAGAACACCTTTTTGGGGCAGGCGGAAAGCGGCTGAGACCTGCGATCGTCCTTCTCCTTTCTAGAGCCACGATGCCCGAGCAAGACATTACGCCGAAGCATCGGCGTCTGGCAGAAATTACAGAAATGATTCACACTGCTAGCCTTGTCCATGACGATGTCATCGACGATTCAGACATGCGCCGAGGGATTCCCACGGTTCACAGCAGCTTTGGCAATCGGGTTGCTGTTTTGGCGGGAGATTTCTTATTTGCGCAATCTTCTTGGTACCTGGCCAATTTAGACAACCTGACGGTTGTTAAATTGCTATCTGAAGTGATTATGAATTTGGCAGAGGGAGAAATTCAGCAGGGGCTAAACCGATTTGATACCAATCTGACAATCGATGCTTATTTAGAAAAAAGTTACTATAAGACCGCTTCGCTGATTGCCAATAGCTCTAAAGCAGCCGGTATTTTGAGCGGCGTTTCCAGTGAGATGGCGAAAAATCTGTACAGTTACGGTCGCCATATTGGGCTGGCTTTTCAAATTGTGGATGACATTCTGGACTTTACGGGGTCTAGCGATGCTTTAGGAAAACCGGCTGCCTCTGATCTAAAGAGCGGGAATTTGACCGCTCCGGTTCTGTACGCCTTAGAGGAGAAGCCCTATTTGGAAGTACTGATTGAGCGGGAATTTGCTCAGGAAGAAGATCTAGAGCAGGCGATCGCCCTTGTCAAGAGCAGCAGTGGGATCGATCGGTCCCGAGAACTGGCCGCATATCACGCTGGGCAAGCTGTCCAACATCTGGCTGATTTACCTGCCTCGCAGTCTCATCAGGCGTTGGCAGAATTGGCAGACTATGTGTTGAGCCGCCTTTACTAGCTCTCTTCTATCTTGATGAGCAAAGCTTAACGGCAAAAGTTCTGCTTTGGATTGTGGATTAAATAGGAGCCAAAGTTATGGTGCGGAGGGCTGCCCCGACTTGGGGGAGTCGCGCCCAAATTTCTATTTCATTCAATACCCGATCCTAAGAAATGTGAATTGAATAAAGCCCAAAACTTAGTTTTTGAAAGTGTGGCAATGCTGCGCCTTCAAAAATTAAAAGTTCGGTTTTAATGAATTCGTGATCCTAAGAACTTTCCGAAGATGTTTCTCTGTTCTGATGTGCAGAGGCGCTTCGATCTGTAATATGGAGTGCGGTTAACTCGGTATAAGAAAAATGCAGACATACCTTTATCGTTGGATTACCTCGCTAATCCTCGTTGGAACGTTGCTGTTGGGGGGATGTGCCACGAGCCCCAGCCCCACTGCAAGTGCCCCTGCTGGCGATGTGGCATCAGGCAGTGCTTCGGCTGCTTCTGTTCCTGCTTCTGTTGCTTCAACGCCTGCATCTACAGAACTCAGCGACTCGTTCAAAAATTTACCTCGCCTAGAGGGCGAGGCAACGGTCGAAATGGTGATCAAAGGTTCGCCAGTTGTCATCAAAGTTGATGGGGTGAATGCGCCGATCACAGCCGGAAACTTTGTTGATTTGGTTAACCGGGGCGTATACGATGGCTCGGCATTCCATCGGGTGGTGCGCGATCCGCAGCCATTTGTTGCGCAGGGTGGCGATCCGCAGAGCAAAGATCCTAACTTTCCAGTTGATCGCTTAGGCACAGGAAGTTACCTGGATCCGAAAACCAACCTACCGCGCTATATTCCTTTAGAAATTAAGCCGGAAGGGGCCAGTCAGCCGATTTATAGCAAAACCTTTGAGGAGGCGAAAGTAACGAGTCCGCCTGCTCTGCGGCATACCACAGGGGCTGTGGCTATGGCTCGCTCCTCACCGCCTGATTCTGCTTCTGCCCAGTTTTATATTGCTCTAGCCGATCTCAACTTTCTCGATGGAAATTATGCCGTGTTTGGCTATGTGACTTCTGGAATGGAAACTGTACAGAAGATTCAGCAGGGCGATCGGATTACATCGGCCAAGGTGACTGCAGGTTTAGAAAATCTGCGATCGAGTAACTAAGCAAGCACCTGCTTCGCGCTGAAGCCTGGTTGCATCAAGACGCCGCTAGTCTCGTTAAGTTCGGGGCTGGCGGCGTCGCTGTAGTTTGCGGTGATGTTGCATGATTTGCAAGCGCTGCTGCAGCTGGTTCAAATCTGGCAAATGACCGCCATAACGCCAAGTCACATAAGCTTGAGAAATTTCGGCGATCGCTTTAGCAATTTCAGGAGGATAGCGATCGCTACACTGGTTAGCATACTCTAGGGGAGTCATATGGGCTGCCTTACGTAACCCTGGGGTTGCTAACCAGCGCAGCATTTGTTGGTAAATGGCCTCTACAGGCGGCAGTTGGGATAGCCAGCGACGGTAGCGCCAAGCCCGCCAACCGTTCCAACTCAGCCAGCCTAAAAAGCTCAGCCCGGTTAACAGTCCTAACCCTGCTAACAGACCAATCCAGCCTTGAACAAACAGCGCCAGCAACCCGCCGATGGCAGCTCCAATCGCTTCAAAGACTTGATTGAGCAGTCCGGTTAAGGGAGAGGGTAGCCAGCTAGCCACCCAACTCCAAAATTGTTTGAGTACGCCAAAGGTTTGCGATTCTTCGATTGAGGGGGGAATCAGCTCATGCCCCGGAATTGCATCAAATGCAAACCAACCATACTTATGAAAGTACACCTCGGTCATGGCATAAGCGTCGGTGTTCTTCACCACGTAGTAGCCTGTGAACGGGTTAAACTCTCCCGTCCCAAACCCCATCACCAAGCGAGCAGGAATGCCAATCGTTCGCAGCATCACGGTTAATGCCGTCGCAAAGTGATCGGGATAACCTCCCTCATATTTGAATAGAAACGCCTCTACCAAATCCTCGTTTTCTGAAAAGAACGGTAAGTCGCGGAGGATTTTGTATCGCTGCTTCAGGGACTGAGCCAGATACAGCGCGGTTTCTGAAGGGGTAGTTAGCGGCTTGGGCGACGACGCCAACAACTGCTCCGTTTTTTGGCGGATGCGGGAGGAAATCTCTGGCAGCTGTAAATAGTAGTCTCGAATGTAGGGTGGGTAGGCCGTGGAAGCTTGACGCAGCTTGGTGCGATCGCGATAAGGGACTTCTGACACAACGGTATAAGTTAGCCCTTCCGAAAGGGTTACGGGCGATCGCAGTCCTCCTTCGGCATCGATCGCAGCCTGTTGCGTAGGAAAGTAGAGTTCTTTAGC
>DATNOY010000493.1:0-4368 GCA_036703495.1 Coleofasciculaceae cyanobacterium | reverse complement strand
AAATAGCTAAAGAGGGTCGAGGATGAAACGCAATTTAGGCGCATGGGGACTTGGGACGTTAGCAATTGTGGCCGTCTCTCCGGTGTCTGCCACTCCATTTTTGCCCACAGAAGAGTTTGCAGATTGGCAAGAAGAATCGGCTCGGTCGGACACAATATGGCCTAACTCTGCTGCTCTAGGGGCGAAAGATATTCAACTGGCTTATGTGGCGTGTCAACCGCGTTCGACTGGGGATTTTCGAGTTTCCAGTGGCACCATTAGCAACCGCTGGGTTTATGAAATCTGGCAAAGTGTCGATAGCTTCTATGTCCAGTATTGGCGGCAAAGTCAAAGCTGCACACAGGCTAGCGTCATGGCTGGCTTCAGCAACCAACAAGCGGCTTATCAGGCTATTCGCCAAATTGACGGCAACGAATCGATTGGGAATATTCGCTGATCGGGCATCTGCTGAGGATCGGGCAGGGGATGAAACACCCCCTGCAACCCAACCTGGGTTTTATTTATAGCAATTTTTAAATGAGTCAAGTCCAGATGATTTTTTGAAAGCTTTGCTCCGCGAGGCTTTTAAAAAATCATCTGGCTTTAGCCGAGTGCACACCGCTCTAATCCACGCTGAGGGAGCTGGGTTGATTTGAAATCACAGGTTTCCAGCGGATGCGATCGCCAAACGCTATCTGCCTACAGAGGCTAAAACGGATCAGCCGACCTGGATGGGATGAACATCGGACAGTTCTGGGACGCAAAAAACGTCCGGTTGCCAATCGGCCGATGCCTTTACAGCGGGCTTGCCAGCGGGACCAGATTAGCTGAAGCTGAGGGACGGGAGCAGCGATCACATAGTCCGGTAAAAACGCCAGCTTGCCATACAGCACATCGGCCCGATGAATGCCACTCATACCGTTATGGCGATGTTCTGGGTTCGCTTTGCCGCCATGTTCACCATAGTTCCGGAAGGGGATATAGTTTTTCAACTGGCGGGCCCGCAGGAAACCATCCATCTCGGAATCAAAGTTGTAATACCCTGTGCCGTGTTGAGTGGTGATCCCTGCAACAAATCCTTGCAGGGCCCGCGCCCCCTGAGGCGTGAGAATATAGGCCACCAATGCTGTTGAAAACCCTTCCGCAAATCCCTCTAGACTGACGCTATAGAGCTGTGGCGCGCAGGTATAGAGCCAGGCCATGCCCACATTTTTCTGGTGAGGATTAAACGGTAGCGGCAGATTGCCCAACCCCACGACTGGCACAAAATCGGCTTCTACAATCAGGGTGGGTTGCTGAGCCATCGCCGCCTGTTCCCAAGCTCGCTGGTGGTTCAGCATACAGCGGTAGATAGAGGCATAGGTTTGATAAGCTGGGTGGTCTTCCTGTCGTAGCACCTCGCAGTCGAACCCTGCCTGCGTCAGGGTAGTTTGCAACAGGTCTGTTGATTCTCGGTAAGCAATGATCAACACCTTGCCAATCTGATTAACCAGAGCATGAGAGTCCGGCGGCGCGATCGCATTCCTCTGGTTCAAACTCTGGTTTAAGCTCTGGTTCGCCTGGGGTAAACCAATGGAATTCATAGACATAATCAGTAAGATCGATTGCTCAGAAGATTTAGCAGATCAGGGGTAGAGCATCGGGTGTAGGGTATAGGGTATGGGCAACGGTTAGGCAGCATTGCTCTCTAACCTCCCTCCCAGATCCCTAATTTTTGACCTCATGAGTGCGATCGCCCCAACCTTTGAAAAAATCCTGGGTTCAGATGCAGTCTGCCCTTGGGAAACCCTGGATGCCACCCTACAGTTTCAGATTGCCCAAGCTGTTGCCCCAGAGACACAGATTGACTGCGTCATTTATCCCCACACGCTAGCCGAACTGTCCGAAGCTGTGGCTTGCGCTGCCGCCAACCGTTGGCGAGTCTTGCCCTGCGGCAATGGCAGCAAATTGCATTGGGGCGGGTTGGCTGCAGGCATTGAGGTCGTGATTAGCACAGCCCGGCTGAACCGCCTGATTGACCATGCTGCCGGAGATATGACCGTAACGGCCGAGGCAGGCATGCGGTTGTCTGAGTTGCAACCGCAGTTGGCAAAAGCCGGACAATTTCTGACAGCCGATCCGCTCTATGGCGACACTGCAACGCTGGGTGGCATGGTGGCAACGGCCAGTACTGGCTCTCTGCGGCAGCGATATGGCGGCATTCGCGACTTTTTGATTGGGATTTCCCTGGTGCGAACCGATGGTCAGGTGGCTAAAGCTGGCGGCCGCGTCGTGAAAAATGTGGCGGGCTACGACCTGATGAAGTTGTTCACTGGTTCCTACGGCACGTTAGGACTGATCAGCGAACTTACCTTCCGGCTGTATCCGTTGCCGACTGCCTCGACAACGGTGGTGCTGACCGGCACAGCAGCGGCGATCGCCCAAGCCACGGCCACGCTGCTGGCCTCTGGCTTAACGCCCAGCGCTTTAGAGCTACTCTCTGCCGCAGCGGTGAACGCGCTAGGAATGGGTGACGCACTCGGGCTGATCGGGCGCTTCCAAAGTATTGAAATTAGCGTGGAAAAGCAGGCAGAGCAGTTGCTCAACATGGGACAGGCACTCGGGTTGGCTGGCGTTAACCTGGCTGGTGCGGACGAAAGCCGTCTATGGCAACAATTGTCAGAACAAATGCAGCAGCGCACCCCAGAGCTGCCGATTACTTGCAAAATAGGAGTATTACCCTCTAACGCCGTAGACACGCTGACCCAAATAGCTGCCTTCACGCCAGCGATCGCCACCCTTCACGCCAGCAGCGGGTTAGGACTGTTGCGATGTTCGGCGCTCTCTCCCCAAGCCATCCTCGATCTGCGGCAAATCTGCCAATCGCAGGGCGGCTTCTTAACCCTCCTAGAAGCACCGATTGCTCTGAGACGGCTGGAGGTTTGGGGCTATTCTGGCAATGCTCTAGCGCTAATGCAGCGGATTAAGCACCAGTTTGATCCAGAAAATTTGTTCAGTCCTGGTCGGTTTGTGGGCGGTATCTAGCGAACTCACCCTCACCCTGCCCCCTCTCGATCGCTATCCTCTTCTCCCCGCGCAACATGACTGCATCTTCCACGCCCGCAACACCCGCAACACCCGCAACGCCCGCAACACCCGCAACAGATTTTTCCCTAGCTGATCTCGCCAGCGGCTTTGACCCCAAGCATCCGCCTGATCCGCAACTGATTGATGCCTGCGTCCACTGCGGTTTTTGCCTTTCTACCTGTCCTAGCTATCGGGTATTAGGCAAAGAAATGGATTCGCCCCGGGGACGAATTTACTTGATGGATGCCATCAACGAAGGACAAGCCCCTTTATCGCCCACATCCGTTCAGCATTTTGATTCTTGCCTGGGCTGTTTGGCCTGCGTTACCACCTGTCCTTCGGGTGTGCAGTATGACAAGCTGATTGGCGCAACTCGCCCCCAAATTGAGCGCAACCATCCCCGTAATCTAGGCGATCGCCTGTTTCGGCAGCTGTTGTTTTCACTGTTTCCCTATCCCGATCGGCTACGGATGCTGCTGGCTCCGCTAGGCATTTACCAAAGGCTAGGCATCTCCAGCCTGGTGCGGGCCACAGGATTGCTCGATCGGCTTTCACCCCGATTGGCCGCGATGGAATCGCTGCTGCCGCCAGTCACCATCCAGTCGTTTCAGGACAACCTGCCGACCGTAGTACCAGCTCAGGGTCAGCAACGCTACCGAGTTGGCATGATTTTGGGCTGCGTCCAACGACTATTTTTCAGTGAGGTGAATGAAGCCACTGCTAGAGTGCTTAGCGCCAATGGCTGTGAAGTGGTGATTCCAAAATCGCAAGGTTGCTGTGCGGCGCTGCCCCAACATCAAGGGCAAGAAGACCAGGCTCAGGCGCTCGCTAGACAAATGATTGATGCCTTTGCAGAGACTAACGTTGATGCCATCATTATCAATGCGGCAGGCTGTGGCCATACTTTGAAGGAATACGATCAGATACTGCAGGATGACCCGCAGTATCGCGATAAAGCCCAGGACTTTAGCCACAAGGTCAAAGACATTCAGGAGTTTTTAGGGGCGATCGGTCTGACTTCGCCGCTGCATCCCCTGCAAGAGGAGCCACTGACCCTGGTCTATCAGGATGCCTGCCACCTGCTGCATGGACAAAAAATTAGCCTGCAACCCCGGCAGCTGTTGCGCCAAATTCCTGGTGTTACGGTGCGCGAACCAATTGATGCAGCCTTGTGCTGCGGCAGTGCTGGCGTCTACAACATGCTGCAACCAGAAGTCGCTAGTGAGCTAGGGCAGCAGAAGGTAGAGAATTTGCTGAACACCGGAGCAGTGCTGATTGCCTCTTCTAATCCGGGCTGTTCACTACAAATTCTCAAGCATCTTC
>DATNOY010000492.1:0-8032 GCA_036703495.1 Coleofasciculaceae cyanobacterium | reverse complement strand
CGCCAGTCACCTCAGCATATTGGGCTGCAGCTTGGTGCAAGGATGCATCCTGATAAGCCTCTAAGATAGCGGGATGAACGTAGTATTTTCGGCAAGTCGCCGGGCGATTTCCTAAATGAGCCGCTACTGTCTTAATAGCCTGCGTAATATTTTTCTTGGCAGCAGTCTCAGAAGTACAAGCACCAATTTCTACCAGCTGCGAAGCGGCCAGCACCGTGCCTGCCCAAGTGCGGAAATCTTTTGCGGTAAAGTCTTCTCCCGAAATTTCCTTGAGGTAGTCGTTCACATCCGCCGAACCCAAAGTCTGGTGCTGTCCGGCTTCGTCAAGGTACTGAAACAAATCTTGTCCCGGAATTTCCTGACAGCGTTTGACTATTTTGGCCAGCCGTCGATCGGTTAGTTGAATGTCGTGATCTACCCCACTCTTGCCCCGAAACTGAAAACGAATCTTAGAACCCGTGACATCGACATGTTCCTCGTGCATGGTGGTTAAACCATAGGATTGGTTAGTCCGAGCATATTCTTCATTCCCAACCCGAATCCGAGTTAGTTCCATCAGCCGGATAATTGCAGCTAATACTTTTTCTTTGGGCAATCCAGGTCGCGATAAATCTTGCTCTAACCGTTGGCGAATCGTGGGCAGAGCCTGGCTAAACACCAGCATCCGGGTGAACTTGGTTTGGTCCCGGACCGATCGCCACAGCGGATGATAGCGATATTGCTTGCGCCCTTTTGCATCTTGCCCGGTTGCCTGTAAGTGACCGTTTGACAAAGGACAAATCCAGACATTTTTGTAGGCAGGCGGAATAGCTAATGAATCAATTCGGCGGATTTCTTCTGGGTCTTGGATCGGCTGACCA
Source organism: Coleofasciculaceae cyanobacterium (assembly GCA_036703495.1). Classification (GTDB taxonomy): domain Bacteria; phylum Cyanobacteriota; class Cyanobacteriia; order Elainellales; family Elainellaceae; genus Drouetiella. The sequence goes on along the minus strand of DATNOY010000492.1, from coordinate 7,172 downwards.
TCCACACCTATGTAGATGAAGCTAAATTTGCCGCCCCTTTTCCGCATCACCTGACGCTGGATGCCAGGGCAATTGTCTAGGACATACCGTAGACCTACAGCCCTGGCTGTTTCGATCGGATCTGAACCAATGATCGAGCGAATATGTCGTTGAATTGAACGCTTCTGAACCTGGCGCTGCATGGCTAATTAAGAAATAGGGTAAGCAGTAGAGCGACGCTCTCTTAGCTCAGCTTTACTTAATTCACCTGCTCATAGCATCTATACAGAAGGATAAGCACAAAGAAAGAGTTGGCGTAGTGCAACTAAAGACGGTCTGGATTTGCCTTGAATGAAATATCTAGCTGCTAAGATATCTAGCTGCTAAAAGTAAGTGTCAAGCTGCTGATTTCTGGCTTCCTGCACCAGCTTTGCATAGGTTTCAGAGGGGCGATCGCCTAAATGATCTTCAATCAATCGTTCGGTTCCTGCCGCAAAATCAATGCTAAACAGCCCAAAGCGAGGTGTGTACGACCCCCACTCGTAATTATCAGTTAGCGACCAGTGCATATAGCCCACCAGCGGCACTCGTTCTTGGCGGAGCCGCTGCACCTGCTGCAGGTGGAGCTTGAGAAAGGCACTGCGATGGAGTTGATCCGAGCGATGGGTGGCCACACTATTGTCGGGTTTGCGCCGCAGGGCCATGCCATTCTCGGCAATCATAATCGGTCGGTTGCCCAAGTCTTCGGAGTAATATTTGCAAAAGAAGTGTAGTCCTTCGGGCAGGCTGCGCCAGTCCCACCATTTGCTGGTAATGCCGCCCATCAGCCAAGACCGCAGCGTCTTGCTCTTGAATTCAAAATCCGAAAAAGACGGTAAGCGGAAAACATGGGCAATAAACGGGTCATAGTAGTCGATCGCCACATAGTCAAACACAGAGGCTCGCGGCGATGCATTCAGCGTTTGGAGATAGGTATCAAACTGGTGAATGTCAAACGAACGATAGCCCAGCGCATTGGTGATGAAGTGGGTCAGCCGCCCTGCCTGATAGGGCAAGTTGCGCCGAAAGGATAGCTCTGCCTGCAGCAACCTATCTTCCAACTGCTTCGCTTTCAGATGGATATGTTCTCGGACATTGGCTGGCTTAATCTGGCGTTCTGGCAAATTCAGCAAATCCCAAATCACTTTATCTGACCAATAGAGATCGCTGGAATAGGTGTTAAGCGACACTTTGGGCGTTGTCCATCCCTCCGCCAGATACAGATCATGAATACAGTTGTAAGCCCGCACATGCGCAGTCAGCAGATGATTGTAGGAGCGCAGCATCACGCCAATGCCTCGGGCGGAACCCGCCGGAAACTGACCGCTGAGGTAGGTGCTAGACACCAACATATTCAGCTCATTGATGGTAATAAACCAATGAATGGGAGGAAGCTGGTAATGCTCAGTTAACCGGCGATTGATGTGAGTTACCGTTACCCGAACATACTCGACAAATTGATCAACCGTATCTTCTGATAGCCAGGCATCCAGCCCAAGCCAAGCCGGATGGGTAAAGTGGTGCAGAGTGACGACCGGCTCTAACCCATGCAGACGGCAGGCAGCTAGGCGATCGCCGTAGGCATCCAGGGCAGCGTCATCAAACTCTGGTGGCGCTGCCGGATGGGTATGCAGGGTCGGTTGAATTCGGGCCCACTCTAAGCCCAACCGAAAGGCATTAAGCCCCATGGTTTGGCAGGTACGAAAGTCTTCTGCGTAGCGTGTCCAAAACTCTGAGGCAGTTCCGGTGGGCATCACCGTACCATGCCGCTCGCTCAACGACCAGTTGTTTTGCGGCTGTCCAACGCCGTTGAAACCGCCTTCGCTTTGATAGCCTGATGTGGCTACGCCCCAGAGAAAATCATGGGATAGGGGGAAATCGGGATTCGCTTGCATGGAAATCAGGGTTGTTCTCAAGATAGCGTGGTACAGAGGCTGCAAGTTACAGGGACTTTAAGTTCTCTAAAACAATTTCAGCAATTTTCAGGGCAGCGCCAGGTTGTCCCATCTTCTGGGACTGTTGGCGCATAAAGGTCAACTGCTCTGGGTGGCTGAGCAGATGAGTTACAGCAGGCGACACCATTTCGGGTAAGCGTAGCTGCACCCCAGCTCCCATGGTTGTCACCGCATCAGCATTCCACTCTTCTTGTCCAGGGAATGGATCAATGATAATCATTGGCGTGCCTCGTGCCATCACTTCGCTGGTGATCAATCCACCGGCTTTGGTAATGATGACATCGCTAGCCACAACCAGATCATCCACATAATCGATCGAACCTAGCTTGCGAAGTTTCATGTGCGTCCCGTCGCTCAGATCTGCTAGCTTTTCTAGCAAGCTTTCGTTGCGCCCTGCCACCACCACCAGCAAGCCTGGAGTAGGGCCTTCCAACAGCTTGGTGATCATCACCCGCACTCGCTTAGTTTGCAAGCCTCCCCCAAATAGCGTAATCACGGGCGCATCCACGGGTAGATCATGCCGCAGCCGCATCTCCTGCTTCTGTTTAGGCTCATTAATCTCTAGCTTGATGGGAATGCCCGTCACATGCACCAGAGAGGCATCAACGCCTCGCTGAATCAGCACCTTGGCCGTCAGATCGCTGGGTAAAAAGTAGCCTTCTACACCGGGGCTAAGCCAGGTGCTGTGAGCCATGACATCCGTAACGACCACATAATGCGGTTGAGGCAGTTCGCCTTCGCGATCCAACAGCCGCAGCAGCCGACTGGGAATTTGCTGCACGCAGATGATGGCATCCGACCGGCTGTCTTTAACGAGGCGTTCTAAATCCCTTAAAAAGGGACGCTCAATTTTGGCAAAGAGCAGATTATCGCTCATCGACTCTTCCAAATCCTCGACATCGCTACCTTCGTAGATCACCCGATAGAGCTTGGGCGCTCTTTCGCTCAGCCTTTCATAGAGGGTAGTGATGGTTTCCCGCAGAATGGGATTGGCATGTTCCAGGGCATCTTCAATCTGAACTTCAACTCCGGGATAGCGGGTGAACGCTTCCCGCAGAGCCTTGGCTGCACTAATATGACCTGACCCTAATGAGGCATATAAAATGAGGATTCGTGTCATGGGAGGCTGGGGAGGGGCTGCAAAATTTGGCCGATGCAAAGAGTCGTTTATAGAAACACTCTAGCCAACCCAATAATATAGCCTTATTTTTTTCAGGTTCTAACTAGATAGGCATAATTCGCGCTAGAGGCTGGGCTATCTCTGAAGATCGGGGATTCAATCAAATCTCCTAAATTCGCGTGGCTCATGCCAGTCAATCACTCAAACAAGCTTTACCGAGGTATTTTATGGTTCCCAAACCTGCTTGTCAGCAACTCACGGCCCAATGGATTACAGCCGCAGCCTTTCAACCCTTTGGTCAAGTGATTTACCCGACACCCGATGGCAAACCTTATGACTCAGAAGATGCCCAGCTTGCCCTGCAGCAGGGTATTCCTCGCTTCTACATTATGCGCTTGTCGAACAAGGGGCGGAGATTCGGCACCATTACTCGCCATCAGCACTGTACCCAATGCTTAGGCTCCCTAGAGGGAAAAGATTGGCTGATTGCTGTGGCTCCCCCCTATCCTACCGTTCAGCCCAAGCTAGAGGAAATTTCGGCTTTTCGGGTGCCAGGCAATTGCTTCATTAAGCTCAACCAGGGCACCTGGCATGCCGGACCCTATTTTGACCATGCGGTAGTCGATTTTTACAATTTAGAACTCAGCGATACTAATCTCACTGATCACGACACTTATTCTTTCGAGAAGCTAGACAATCTGCAATTTGAAATTATCTAGCGATCGCCCCACCCTTTTTTATAGCGGTGTGCACTCAGCTAAAACCAGCTAATTTTTTGACAGCCTCGCGGAGGGAAGCTGTCAAAAAATTAGCACTGGACTCCGTTGAAAATTGCTATAAACGCAGATTTGGGAACCCGGCATTGCCAGGTTCCCAGCAGGAAATTTGCTCTTGTCGGGCTAGACTGAACCGTCTAGAGTCTGCTGATTGCAGGTTCTCCTAGCACTTCCCGTTTGATGTGCTCAATTTTCTCAGAAAGCTCTTGACGGTCAGCCGCTTTGATCAAGTAGCGGAAAATAAACCAGTCCGTGTAGCCAAACCCAACCAGCTCCATTAGGGTTGAAAACAGAGGAATATCCTGAATGGCATCGAGTACCGCCCAGAGAATTTTGAACCCAATCCAAGCTAACAGCACCCAAGCCAAGGTTCTCAAAAGCGGTTTATAAGCTTGAAAAATATCCTGAGGATTAGCGAGAGCGGCTGTAAAAAAGGTAGCAATTTGCTGTGGACTCTGTTTCCACTGTAGATCTGGAAATGCCCAGCCGAGCGGCATCTTTTCAGTTGTTTCAATCTGGCGATCGAGCGGGCTACTGTTTCCAATAATTTCCTCAGACATATGATATCAACCTCCCAGTAATGGGGAACTTACCTGATCTTACGCCTGATAAATCAATTACCCAACCGCTGAAAATGTCTTGTATTAAAGAAAAATCCTGTAGAGGTAATGAAGTCTTGGTAAGACTCTATGACTTCTACAGGAGGCTTTAGTAAGAAGCTTGTGCTATTTGTGTCGGCTCATCCACTTAGCCGCCGCTGCTCCAAAAGCTGCCCCAACCAAGGGATTACTCAGGAACTTCACCAGCGCCGGTTGATCGGCCAGCACTTCATGAAACACGTCAGGATGATTGTGATAAGCAAAACTAGCTAGTTTGCTAACGTCATCAGCATTCATGCGGCTAGGATGGTGGGTTGATAGGCCCAACTGCTGCTCTAGATCGCGATCGCTCAAACCTCTCTTCTTGAGCTGGTTGAAAAACTCGCGGGCTACATCATCCCGTTCGTTAGGCTTAATTTGAGCGATCGCCTTTTGCAACTCTGGCTCCATCTGGCTGGAGGAAATGCGATCGGGAGTTAAAGAGCGGCTAAACATCTGATGACGCTCATCACGGGACGATCGTTGAGCAAAATCGTCGAAGTTTTGATAATCCGAAGCGCCAGATTGATCGGGCAGGATTTCAGTATCACCTCCTGCTAAATCTTTCATAACCTGACGTTTGTACTGATCACTACTAGACATATTTCAAGTCTCCTATGGAGGACAATTTTGAGGATTGAGTTAAGCGCTTAGGAGCTGCGGTTTGATAAAGTCCCAATTTTTGTGAAGTGGGCATCTTGCCCGTCCTTGATGCTTGGGCGGGCAGGATGCCTACCTCACAAGAGATGAAAAGGATTGGGATATTGGCTTGCAAGTCCCTTAGCTAGCCTGTTGATACTCGACCTGTTTTGATTTGGGATCGTAGCGAGCTGTTAAGATCAGCTGTTTATCCGGCGCGTACATCAATACCGTCAAATTTTGATTGGGAAAATTGTGCCGAAACCCCTGGACTAAAGATTGCGTTAAAGACTTAACTTCTGAAGGGTGCACTGCGTCAGAAATTACGACGCCTAACTTATCGTTATCCCGCACGTATGCATCTTTAACCAATCCTCTGGCCGTCTGGACAACCCAGTTACCAAAGTCTTGCCCTGTAGCTGTGTTGCCACGAGCAAGCTGATCGTATCCTGCTTTTTGACCTATTTGTGCAGAGTATCCCGTTTGTTTAGCTTGGGTTGTGGCGCTACTACAAGCCGTTGTGACGGTAAGCATTAACACTAATGCTAAAGCCACCAAGGTTCTGCCACTACGTCGCAATATTTCCATTTTATCTCCTGACAAAAAACGAATGACCTGCAATAAAGCTGATCAAAATTAACGTTTATTTAACCTTGAGAACTGCAAAGATACCTTTACAGTTCTCACTTTCCACAATAGACAAACATGTTTTAGAAGCCATCTGTCACGAGTTACATTGAAAAAATTTGGGAATCCCTCATCCGAACGAGGTGAGTCGTCTAGAATAGGCGGGTAGTTGATTGGGTTAATCAAAATAGTTGCAGGGCACAAATCTGCTGCGAATATCGACAAACCTATGAAAGTCATGATGATAGAAATTCAAATAACCTATAAGGAAGAATAGGCGTATGCGTCAGGTGATCTTGGTGATATTGGATGGTCTGCGATTCGATGTCGCCCAGTCTGAAATGGGATTTCTCGGCCACCTAGTTGAAACGGATCAAGCCAGTTTTTACAAAGTCCGGGCTGAACTTCCTACCTTATCTCGTCCTCTCTATGAAGTACTGCTAACCGGCACGAGCGTCTCCGTTAACGGCATTACAGCCAATGAAGTCGCTCGGCTGTCGCATCAGACCAGCATCTTCCATTTGGCTGTACAGCACGGGTTAACAACGGCGGCTGCCGCTTACCACTGGTTCAGCGAACTCTATAATCGCTACCCGTTTGATCGCTTTACCGATCGCGAACAGCACCATCTCCATCTGCCGATTCAGCATGGCAAATTCTACTGGGAAGATGGCTACCCCGACTCTCATTTATTGGCAGATGCAGAGGGGTTACGGCAGGCTTGGCAGCCTCACTTTATGCTGGTGCATCCGATGGGATTGGATGATGCGGGGCATCGATTTGGCGGCACCTCCAAGGAATATCGCAGTCGGGCGATCGCAACCGACAGTTTGCTAGCTCAATGGTTGCCCCGTTGGATCAGCGCTGGCTATGACATTTTGATCACCGCAGATCACGGCATGAATCCTGACGGACAGCATGGGGGAACGCTGCCAGATGTGCGAGATACGCCGTTATTTTGCATCAGTCCCCAGATCATACCCGGCACTTACTTAGAAGGACTCTCGCAATTGGCGATCGCTCCGCTGATCTGCCAGCTCCTGGACTTACCCTACAGTGAGCAGATGTGTCCTATAGCCGTTCCCGGCTGGCAAGCAAGGCTGGAACAAAATGGTTTAGATCGGGAGTCTGTAGTCCCACCACTTTGGCTTGATCGTCCCATTGCCGAAGCTGCACCGCTGCCAGGGCATACGGTTGGTTAATAAACGCTCGGGCTGCTGCTGCAGAGAAGCAGCCTCCCTGGAGCTGCAGGCTACGCTTGGAACTGTCTGATAGTTGAGACAGATAGGCTGGATCGATCGCACACAAATATCGCTTTGCCTGCACATGCAGCCGGATCGGTTCCGTCACGGCTTGGCCAAATTGCGATCGCAAGACAGAAGCCGCCCGATCTTCGTGA